>JAYUJV010000563.1:0-15795 GCA_043764975.1 Saprospirales bacterium | reverse complement strand
TACGGAATATTGGAAAGATAAAGATTTTGTAAATGGCATAAAACGATATGAACCACAGCGTTTTAGTGGCTTTGATAAAAAAAGAGACGTAATTTCTTCTTTTGAAAAACTATTTGAACTATCAGAAAATATCCCAAATTGGCTTATTAGTTATAACAACCGAAGCTATCCTGGCATTGAAGAATTTGAAAAAATAATTTCAAAGTATAGAAATGTAAAAATTGAAGCCAAAACTTATCAAAATGGTAGAGGTGGAAGAGGAAGTGTTGCAGGTAGTCAAGAAATACTATTTGTTTGTAGTCCTAAAAAGAAACACACGGTCGGCGTTCCGATTGTTTCAAGTAATCTAAAACAGCAATTAGTAAATGAGGAACTTTAACTACTGGAAAAAACTACACGAAAGTGAAAAGTTGGAAGAGTTCAGCCAAGACAAAACAGGGCTTTTATGGTTGAAAACAAAATCAATCATTAGGAAAGAATTGATTGCTGAATTTCTTGAAGTCAATAAAATTGAACTCACTGAAACGGCATTGGCAAAGCAATTTGTTGAGTTATTTGATTTGTTGTGTTCCGATATAGCAAATTCAAACCACATTTTAGACGAATTCATAAAAACTGAAAATGCTAAACAAGTTAAAGCACTTGAAACAACACAACTTGTTTCTGAACTTTATAAACTCAAAAACTTTGATTGGGGTGGAGATTATCAAAACTCGTTGGACAAATATTTGGTAGGCAGATATGTAAAAGTTCAAAACCCTTCTTATGAAAACTTACTTTCTAAATTTGAAACAGAGATTAATGTTGCAGTACAAGGTTATGTACTAAACAGTTGGTACAACCATTGGAGCAGTATTTTAATTGAACATATTTTTAAATCTCATTCGGCTGTTTTACCAACGGTTGGACAAATTAAAAGCGTGGATTTTTTTATAAATGATGTTCCATTTGACCTGAAAGTAACTTATTTGCCAGCCGAATTTATCAAAGCAAAACGCAAAGAAAAAGGCTTTCCTGTTGAACTTACTTATTTGAAAAAGAAAGCAGAAGAAGTTAAAATCCTTTTTGACAAAAAAGCAAAGCCAGCAGACATTTTCTATGAAATAGTTGAGAAAATGAAGGACAGAAATGATGCTTTTTGTTTAGACGTTTTAGCAACTTTGAAAAACGAAAAATTATTGATTTTAAAAGAAGTTCAAGACAACCCTAAAATTTTAGCGACTTGGCTTTATGAAAATCAAGGCGAAATGCGTTTTGGTTCTGAAAATCGTTTATTTCTTGTTCTTGTCGATACAGACGACTTTGGTAATTCTTGGAAACTGAAAAGAAATCTTGACCTTTTAAAACCGACTATTCTTGACTATTTAGAAAACTTTAAGGATAAGAAAATCGACGATTTAAAAATAACTTTTGAATTCAAAGGCAAACCTCAAACTTTTACAGCATTGACAGACATAATATTTGTAGTCAAGTAAATAGTAAAATACGACATCAACACAAAATTTTGCGTAAACACAATATACCATACTTACCCCCAAAACTGATACCACTCCCACGCCACGCCATCTTCGTCTATTTCGGTTTTCAAAAATTGCATACCTATGTGTTGCATCACTTTTATAGAGCCGATGTTTTCGGGCATGGCGCGCGCAATTATTTTCGACAATTTATAATGCGTAACACCTTCATTCAGAGATGCTTGTGCTGCTTCGGTGGCATAGCCTTTGCCCCAATGTTTTGGCATAAAGCGATAACCGAGGTCATATATCGATTCGTCTTCGAGGTATTTGATACCGCACCAACCGATGTACTCGCCAGTTGATTTTAGCACCACCGCCAATCGCCCCATATCGTATTTCTCGTATTGCGGAAACACAATATTTCTAAAAATTTCGAGTGCTTCGGCTTCGCTATGTATCGTTTTATCGCCAGTATATTGCACTACGATTGCTTCGCTATTGAGCGTCACAAAATCAGCTGCATCTGCTTCTGTATGCGGTCGTAAAAGCAAGCGTTCCGTTTCTAATATATTCATTTACAATGACTTATTTTTTATTCACAGCAAGTTATTATCTTAATTTCTTTAATTCCTTAATTTCCTTAATTCAAAAGAAAAAACTACCACCAATAACTAATTTTAAAAACCACAGCTCTGTATTTTCTTACAAAATCGCTCGCCAAATAATTATCGGTATAAACCAAAAACATATCCGACATCGGTTTGTAACGCCATTGCAAACGGCTATTGATGAGGAAAACTTCTCTTTGCTTATTGTACTGCACATAATTTGCCCAAAGTATATTTTTTGAAAAAGAAATATCAGCGCGCAAACCAAGTAACGTAAAATTATCTTGACCATATTCGGTAGGTAATTTGATGTTATTTTGCTCGATATTCAAGGCAAAATTGCCCCAAGGTTGTATTCTATAATTCACGTTTGCAGTCATTTGCAACAAGTTTCCGTTATAAAAGCCACCATATTGTCCCGAAATTTTATAACCCAATCGCTTCCTAACATCTGAATTATACGATAATTTTGCACTCGTATAAGCGTAATTTGCCATCGGCAAAGGTTTTACAGTTTCGTCAAAAAAACGGATTGCGTGCAGCAAATGTACATTTGTGTACGTAATACTTGCATTTGCCCCACTGCTATTTTTCAAATTTGCACTCACAGCAGGCGTGATATTCGTTTCGTTCAAAGAACCGTTCAAATTCCAAACCGTATAGGCCTCTACGCTCGAAGTGATGATATTTATATATTTATTTTTTGGCGTAAAAAAATTATACTCAATATTATTATACAAATGATACCAGCCCAAACGATACGACGTATCTTGATTGTTGATAACAAAATTATTAACGATGCGCTGATTAAAACCTAAATCGGTGTGATAATTCGGCCCACAACGCAAAACGTCAGTGATAACTTTCAGTTTTTCGCCGCTGTAAGCAAAACCTACGTCTGTATAACTGTTTGCAAGTTCACTTTTTACATCATTTTTCCAAGACTGATTGTGCGCTGTCCATGTTTGCCATTTGTTGTTGTCAGAAGTATAAATAAATTCTCCACCAAAATTACGGCTAAAATCTTTGCCATTAAAGCCGTTGCTATTGATGCCTTGTCGGTTCAAAAACATCGCTTTCAAAACCGATTTTGACAAAACACGACGCTGTACACTTGCTGCGGTATAGTTGCGCGGATCGTTTGTACCATCGCTTGCGGTCTGCATATTGAGCAAACCGATACGTGTTTTATCGTTCAGATTTCCTGTCAAACGCGCACCTGCCCAAATCGGAATACGCGTACCTTCGTTGCTCAAACCAATTGTCCGAGAAAAAAATGGACGTAACGGCGGCAAACCATACGCTCCAAAAATATCGCTATTTTCGAGAAAAAAATTACGTTTTTCAGGCAAAAAAAGACTAAAACGCGTTAAATTCGTTTGTTGTGCATCTACTTCTACTTGCGAAAAATCAGGATTAAACGTCAAATCTAAATTCAAAGAAGACGAAACCGCAATCTTTGCATCAGCACCTGCATTGTAAAGCGCCCTTGGTTTTTTACCGTTTTCGATGTCATGTTCTACGCCAGAGCTAAGGTACGGAATGAGCGAAATGGATTTAGAATTTCGTTTTGGCAAATCGTCCCAAATCAGCGCACCAGTAAAATTCAAGTCTCTGCCATCAAACTGTTGCGGTATAGGCGCCCAACTATGGTATTTAAAATTTTTCAAATCATTGCGTATAAAATTGATGCCCCAAGTCGATTTTCCTTCTTCAAAACGAAGCGTCTTGAAAGGAATGGCGATTTCTATTGTCCAACGGTCAGCGTAGCGTTTCGTTTCGGCTTCCCATTTATCATTCCAATCAAAATTATTGTCTTCTGAATTTTGTACCACTAAGCCTTCTGTTTGCGCACCGTAAGGATTTACGCCAAAGAAAAAACCGTTGCTATGTCCATTCACAGGATCAAGAACGATGGCAAACCCATCGCTATCCCAATAACCAATATCACGTTTTAGGCTCTGCACCACATGGTAATTTGTATCTTGACAAACCACGCCGAGGTACATAAATTGAGCATCAAAAGTGACGCGCACTTCCGTTTGTCGTTCTGCCAATCCGCCAACAAGCGGATATTTGTGCGTAAAACCAGTAACAGGTTTTGCCGTTTTCCAAACCGCTTCTTCCAAGTTACCATCTACCCTTATTTTTTCAGCTGTTCGCGCTGCATGCACTTGATATTTACGCTGATTTTCAAAAGCCTCTTGCGCATTTAGCGTTGTCAAAATGAAAAAGAAAATGAATATTTGTAGGCGTATTTTCATAATATATATTTATTAAATGTCAATTTATTATAAATAAAAAAAAATTGCAACATACTGATTTTCAATACATTGCAATGCTGCATTTTTTTATTTTAATTAAAAAGTTCTACTATCGAAAGTTTGCCACTCAATCTCCCTCCCTTTGGGAGGCTTGGGGTGGGTTTCTTCTCTAATACGCCCTTTCATCCCGTTTTTCCATGTAATTAATAAAAGCGCGATTCACGACACGATTGCCACCAGGTGTTGGGTAATTACCACTAAAATACCAATCGCCAGTGTGATTTGGTACAGCGCTACGCAAGTCGCTGAGTTGCTGATAAATGACCGACACTTCGGGTACAAGGTTCGGTGGCGTTACGATTTGCGTCACTTTACTTGATATTTCGGCTTCCGTAAATCGGTTATATACTTCTACTAATACATTGTGCATTTGCTCGGTCGGCAAATGCTCTTGTGCTTTTGCACTCTGATAAGCCGCCTCTAACAAATGGTATTCGTTGCGCTCATGTAGCAACATTTCCATCGCTTTGAATGCCACGAATTCGCCCATCTTCGACATATCAATCCCATAACAATCGGGGTAACGAATCTGCGGTGCAGACGAGGCAATAATGATTCGTTTAGGTCGCAATCGCGCCACGATTTTGATGATGCTATCGCGCAAAGTCGTGCCGCGCACAATACTATCATCGAGCAACACGAGCGTATCTACTTCGTTGCGCACGATGCCGTACGATACATCATATACGTGCGCCACCATTTCCTCGCGTGTACCTTCGTCGGCTATAAAAGTACGTTGTTTTTCTTCTTTTACAACCAATTTTTCGATTCTAACCGTTTTTTGTAGTATATTATCAAGCGCATCCGCATCAGCTTTTTTGCCGAGTGTCAATATTTGCTCTCTTTTGATGTCGTTCAGACATTGCTCCAAGCCTTCGGCAAGACCATAAAAAGCAGATTCAGCAGTATTGGGAACAAATGAAAAAACGGTATTTTCAAAATCATTATTCACCATATCAAGAATCGGACGCGCGAGTTGTGCGCCGAGTTTTTTACGCTCTTCATAGATGTCTTTATCCGTACCGCGCGAAAAATAAATGCGCTCGAAACTACACGAAGTCTGCTCGCGTGGCTCCGTAAAAGGTACTTCGCTTATTTTTCCATTTTTTTTAATAATCAATACATGACCAGGTTTCAACTCTTGTACTTTGCTGATATGCACATCGAAAGCGGTCTGGATAGCTGGGCGCTCGGAAGCTACGACCACGACCTCATCGTCTTGGTAATAAAACGTGGGGCGAATCCCGTTTGGATCGCGCATCACGAAAGCATCGCCGTGGCCAATCATGCCGACCATGGCATAACCGCCGTCCCATTTTTTGCTCGCGCGGCGCAACAATCGTTGAATATCAAGGTTCTCGAATATCAATCGGTTGATTTCTTCGTTCGAGTGGCCATCAGGTTTGAACCAAGTGTGTAGGCGCTGTACTTCATCGTCCAAAAAGTGGCCGATTTTTTCCATTACGGTAACGGTATCAGATTTCTCTTTTGGGTATTGACCGAGTTTGACGAGTTCTTCGAACATTTCGTCCACATTCGTGAGGTTAAAATTACCTGCGAGGACAAGGTTACGATTGATGTAATTGTTTTGTCGATGAAAAGGGTGTACGTGTTCAATTGTATTCGCACCATGTGTACCGTATCGAAGATGACCGAGCAGTAACTCGCCCATATAAGGGAAATTTTCTTTCAGAAAAGCAGCGTCTTTGAGTTGCTCTGGCGTAAGGTCTTTGTAGTGTGCAAATATACCTTCAAAAATATCGCGGAGCGCACGCGGCGAATTGCTTCTATTTCGACTGATGTAGCGGCTGCCAGGTTTCATATCGAGCTTGATGGTTGCCATTCCTGCACCGTCTTGACCACGGTTGCGCTGTTTTTGCATCAATAAATGCAATTTATTCAAGCCATAAAAACAAGTACCATACTTTTGTTGATAATGATCTAATGGTTTTAATAATCGGATTAGGGCAATGCCGCACTCGTGCTTGATCTGGTCGCTCATAGTATAAAAAGAAATGCTTCGTTTGTGTTTTTCAAGGAAAATACACAACGAAACAAGCAAAATAAATATTTATGAAAACAAAGCGCAAAGGTACGTTTTTTTTGTGGAACGGAAAACAGCAAAAGAAAAACCTCCGCTAAATATTGCATTTAACGGAGGTTTAGATTAAATCTCGATTTTTTGATTTTTAATTTGAAACATATTTATCCTTATCATCGCGATTGTAAACTACGAATGCCATTGCGTGTAAGGACAGGTCGCGACCTGTCCCTACGCGTGATGGCATTTTTTATTTCAAAATCACAAAATCCTAACAATCAACATATTATCTTAATTTCTTTAATTTTCTTAATTTTTTTAATTTTCTTCAAGAAAGTCTTCTTTGCTCACAAATATCATTTCTATTTGTCGCTTTTGCAAATCGGTAGCAAGGAGTTTTACATAGACCGTATCGCCCATTTTATACACCTTTCCGCTTCTGCGACCAGTAGAAGTCAAGCGATTGGAAGCCAAATCGAAGGCTTCGTCCAGGCTGCCGAAGCTAATCATGCCTTCGCATTTATTTTCTTTTATTTCAACAAAAATTCCACGATCCATCATGCCCGACACAACACCTTCAAATAGCTGACCGACACGCTTCGAGAGGTATTCGGTTTGCTTGTATTTGGTACTTTCGCGTTCAGCGTCCATGGCGCGGCGTTCTTGTTTCGAGATGTGTTTGCAACTTTCTTCAAGGTCTTCTTGATTGACATAATATGGCACTTCGCCAAGGTTTTTCTCCAAGATTCGGTGTGCTAACACATCCGAATATCGGCGAATCGGCGATGTAAAGTGCGAGTAGAACTCAAATGCCAAACCATAATGACCAATGTTGTGGCTCGAATATTCGGCCTTCGACATGGTTCGAATCGCCAATGGCAAGAGCATTTTTAAGTTATCGTCCGTTTCGGAAGCCTTTACGAGTTTGGTCATGCTTTCGCCAATTTTCTTCGGCGTATTGATGTCCATCGTGAAGCCCATATCTTTTGCGAAAAGCACAAAATCGTTTAGTTTGTCCTCGTTTGGCGTATCGTGAATCCTGTATATATAAGGTACAACTTTGGCAGTTCCTTTTTTAGACACATAGGTTGCCACTTCTTTATTGGCCAACAACATAAGGTCTTCGATGAGCATATTCGAGGCTTTGCGCGTCTTGACATAGACCTCAATCGGCACACCTTTTTCATCGAATCGGAAACGAACTTCTTCGCTATCAAAGTCGAGTGCGCCGCTTTTGAATCGCTCGTTGCGCAAACCAACCGACACGTCGTTTACGTTCAGCAACTCCACCGAAAGTTCATCGGCTTTGCCGTCGAGTATCTCTTGCGCTTCTTCATACGTGAATCGGCGATCGGAGTGGATGACGGTTTTGCCAAACCAACGCTTATATATTTTACCTTTTTTGTCGATTTCAAACATCGCCGAAAAGGTCAATTTGTCTTCATTCGGACGAAGCGAGCAAAGCTCGTTCGATAGTTTTTCGGGCAACATTGGGCAAACGCGATCTGCCAAATAGACGGAAGTCGAGCGTCGAAACGCTTCTTTATCGAGTTGCGTATTCGGTTGCACATAGTGCGAAACATCGGCAATGTGGACGCCGATTTCAAAATTTCCGTTGTCGAGCGCGCGATAAGAAATAGCATCGTCGAAGTCTTTTGCGTCCCAAGGGTCAATCGTGAAGGTTAATATTGGACGCAAATCTAAGCGGCGACCGATTTCGGCTTGCGTGATTTCGGTACTTATTTTTTCCGCTTCTTCGGTCACTTCTTCTGGGAAATCAATGTTGAAACCATGCCCAATCAAGATGCTTTTCATCTCAATATCGTTGCTACCAACTGCACCGAGTGCCGTTGTGACAGCACCAATCGGATTTTTATTGGAGCGACTTGGCCATTTCAAGATTTTGACGACTACTTTGTCACCATCTTGCGCATCTTTGGTGTCAGTCAGATCTACGAATATTTCCATCTGCACATTGGCGCGGTCTGGAATCACGATGGCATATTTGCGCGATACGTGGATTGTACCCATAAAAAACTCATTCGCACGCGTCAGTACTTCTTTGACTTCGCCTTCGGCCTTGTTGCGACCGCGAGAGCGCCACATTTCGACCCGAACTTTATCGCCATGCAAAGCGCCATTGGTGTTTTTGGGATTCACGAACACGTCTTCGTCCACGTCATTGGTGACGATGTAGGCAGAGCCGCTACGGGTCATGTCCACGATACCGACAATTGGTCGGCGGTCGCTACTCGATTTTTTATCTGATTTTTCGCCTGATTTCCCTTTCGATTTGCTGCTCGGTTGTGCAGCGCCTACGAGGCTATATTGCCCTTGGTTTTCGTTGCAAACGAGCTGACCACTGAGCGCAAGGCGACCCAAAGCACTGATTACGCTATCCTTATTATTACCAATTTTTAATTTTTCGATAACCTGCTTGGCAGAATATGTACTTGTGGGATGTGTTTTGTACATTTCCATTATTGCGGCTTGTAGTGCTGGCAGCAATAGTTTTACGCCATTTTCTTTGTGCAAGGGCTTGATTTTATCTTTCTTTTCTTTCATGTTTTGTATTGGAACACGAAATATCTCGATTGGGGCAATATCTACTTTAAGTACGGCTGACTTATTTGATTATGGTTATACGCTTCAATTTTGGATTGAAATACAACTATTTTGCTTTAAAAATTTGTAAAAAACACACTCTACGCTTGCGCATATATGCTTTCTGAAAAATTCGAGATAATTCAAGTTCTGAATTTATATTGTTATTTCGTTTTTACTCATTGGTCATTCAGAACAACCTCTTTTTGAGAAACAATAGCAAAGTACGGAAAGTTTCCTGTAAAAACAAACATTTTTGAATTAAATCATTGTTAATATTCAAAAGCAAGGTTTTATTTCTGAATATTAGTGTATAATATATTGATAATCAGTTATTTATAATTAATTTGAGATTGTTTTATTTATTTTTATTTTAAAGCTATTTTTTATCTTTTGCTCCCCCGTTTACATAAAAAAAATACTTGATTGGTTTTGCTTCAATAACATATTTTAGGTTTAGTGTTTCTATTCTTAATTGTATTTTACCTTCAATTTTTTAATTTATCATCTTTATTAATAGCTTCACATTTTTGATAGGTATCTACATAATCAAGTGGATTACTACTACTACCGACTACACATTTAAAGTAAACTTTCCACGTAGTATAGTGTACTTTTTTACTTTGCTCTAACCCTTTATAATATACATACCCGATCATAGTATCTCCAACTTCATAATGGTTTTTGTCTAATATTAACTTTCCATCTAACATTTTTGAGACATAACAAGAATTTCCAAGATATATTATTGACCAATAATCAGCTTTAAAAATACTATCTTTCTTGAATTGTAATATTAAATTGTTTGTTATTGTATTAAAGCCTGTATAAATATGAATATAAGTCGAACTTGTATCAGAAGTTTTATACGCAAATGGAAATATATTAGATTTTTCAATCCAATGATCATCAGGATTATTGGGAAGATATTCTAAATAGCCATTATTTAATAAACATATATTTGATGCATGATTTTTACCTATATAACCTTTTTTGTCAATATCCACATTCATATATTTGAAATTAGATGATTGGTTCGCAAAAGTGTCTTTTATACTTTCTGATACTTGTAGATGACCTACAAAATCAACTTCTTTTCCAAAGTGGCAACTAAAAATAAAACTACTAATTAAAAATATTAAAACAAGTTTTTTGATTATTTCTTTCATAATTTAAAATTTTGGTAATTAAGAACATGTATTGAGTTTGATTTATTATTGCATAATTGGATTATGGAGATTATGCCGTTTTGAATACCAATTACAAAAGTGTTAAAAAAAGACATCGAAGCGCCAACTTCAAAATCCAACAACAAGTTACGTCAAAAATCATTCATTTACAAATGCTTATAAATCTTTTTTATTTTTATATATTTTAAAAATAACTTTTGCTCAAAAAATCCTAATCTACGAGTATCTTTGTTTTCAAATTACGATAAAAAAAATATTCTATATGCGTTTTGAAGATTACGAATACACGCGACCCGATATGCAGGTCATGACAACTACTTTTGAAGCCTTGTTGCACACGTTTGAACACGCACAAGACGAAGAAATATTGGAGCAAACCTTTGAGGGCATCAACGAGTTGCGCGCTGAGTTTGCGAGTATGTACAACATCGGTCACATCAGGCACACGATTGATACGCGCGATACTTTTTACCAGTCCGAAAATGATTATTTTGACGAAATCAGTCCTTCGTTTTCGGCCTTAGAAACCCGCTATTATAAGGCATTGTTGAGTTCGCCGCAGCGTCAAAAACTGGAACAACGTTGGGGCAAACAGCTATTTACGTTAGCCGAAATGACGCAACGTACCTTCATACCCGAAATCCTGGAAGACCTGCAAGAAGAAAATCGCATCAGTAGCGAATACGTGAAGCTAAAAGGCAGCGCCAAGCTCGAATTCGAGGGCGAATCCTATAACTTGATTGGCCTTACACCCATCGAAACTGGCGAAGACCGCAGTCGTCGTGAAGCAGCAAGTGCCACAAAATGGGCTTATTATGCCGAACACAGCAGCGAAATAGAAGGTATTTATGACCAATTGGTAAAGGTGCGCACTCGAATTGCACACAAGTTGGGCTACAAAAATTTTGTGGAGTTGGGTTATGTCCGCATGGGTCGCTCGGACTATGATGCGACCATGGTGGCGCAATATCGCGAGCAAATATTGGAACATATTGTGCCAATTGCAAGCGAATTGTATGCACGACAGCAAAAACGCTTAGGTCTAGACGAGTTTAAATACTTCGATGAGGAGTTCAAATATCCGAGTGGCAATGCCAAACCGCAGGGTGATCCAGATTGGATTGTGAACCATGCGAGCAGTATGTACAAGGAACTTTCGCCCGAAACCGATACCTTTTTTCAGTTTATGTTACAAAGTAATTTATTGGATTTGGTGAACAAAGAGGGTAAATTTCCGAGTGGTTACTGCACGTATATCGATAAGTACAAAGCGCCTTTTATTTTTTCCAATTTCAATGGCACGAGTGGCGATATTGATGTGCTGACACACGAAGCTGGTCATGCTTTTCAGGTATATAGCAGCCGCGACATTGGTTTGAGCGAGTACAATTGGCCAACTTATGAGGCTTGCGAAATCCACTCTATGAGCATGGAATTTTTTACGTGGCCTTGGATGAAGCTCTTTTTTGAGGGCGAAACCGATAAATATAAGTTTGCACATTTGGCAGGCGCAATCCAGTTTTTGCCTTACGGCGTGGCCGTAGATGAGTTTCAACACGTGGTGTACGAGCAGCCAGATATGACGCCAGCCGAGCGCAATGCTGCTTGGCGCAGCATCGAAAAAAAGTATTTGCCGCATCGCAATTATGGCGACAATGCGTACTTGAATGGTGGTGGTTTTTGGCAAAAGCAAAACCATATTTTCCAATCGCCGTTTTATTACATCGACTATACGTTGGCGCAAGTTTGTGCTTTTCAGTTTTGGAAAAAAGACCAAGAAGACCACAAAACGGCTTGGTCGGATTATGTGCGCTTGTGTCAAGCTGGCGGCAGCCAATCTTTTCTGGATTTGGTGCAACTCGCCAATCTTCGTTCACCGTTTGAGCCAGGTTGCGTAGCGTCCGTCGTTGGCGACATCAAACGCTGGTTAGATGGTGTGGATGATAGCAGCTTTTAGGAGAGGAAATTAAAAAAATTAAGGGAATTAAGAAAATTAAAGCAATATTCTAAGCACGTGCGGCCAATTGGTAATTGGCCTTAGCGGTGGCAGCGTTTAAAACGCTGCCACCGTTGTAGTTTCAATATATTAAAAGGCAAAGACAATCTTTTTTATCAAAAAATAAATTTAAACATAACATAAAATATTGATTATCAACATATTATTTTAATTTTCTTAATTTTTTTAATTTTCTTAATTTTTTTAAAAATCACATTCCGCACCGTGTTTTTTGAGCCATTTTTCTTTGTCTTCATAATCGGGCATGACGTCATACACGATTTTCCAGAAGCGATCGGAATGGTTCATTTCTAACAAATGCGCAAGTTCGTGTATGATGACATAATCCACGACATCGTCGGGTGCAAATAGCAGCCTTGTGGATAAATTGATGTTGCTCTTACTAGAACAACTGCCCCAATTGGAATGGTTGTATTTGAGCTGTACGCTCGTAATATTTTTCTTAAAGTACTGATGATTGAGCTCTTGCACACGTCGAGTGATGTGTGGCAAAAAGTCATTGGCGATGCAACGGCTCAATAAATGACGTATCGCTTTCTGAGTATTGACTTCGGTATCTTGCGTTTTTTTGATGGTTATTTCTCCGTTCTGAATGGTCGCTGTATGCGATTTTTTGTCGCTATCCTGCAAACGAATCGTGTACTTGCGCTCCCCTACTTGTAGCGTTTGCCCATCTGTGTAAGTACGCCCAATTAAGCGTTTTTGTAGTTTTTCACTTTTTTCGAGTTCCACACGCGCCCAATCCAACATACGATTGATGCCTGTTTCTTGTTGTTGTGGCGTAAAAAGCAACGGAATCCGCAATATCACACCTTTACCCGCAATAGATGCGCGTACATTGCGCCGCATTTCGCGATGTATTTCTACGCGTACAGGTTGTCCTTGTACTTCTATTTGTATATATTGTATCGTTTTTTGCATAATTTTTCCAAGCATATTTTTCAGATTTGGGGTAAAAATAAGGTTTTTGTACAATATTTGAAAATATTAATTTTCTACTTTCAAAATATGATTCCGAACTGCTCCGTGAATCCAACGCGACCTTGCAATCCGCCAGTATGTATGGCTATGATGGTACTGCCTATCGGTAACAGTCGTTGTGTCATCATCTCTACGAGTCCATACATGACTTTGGCGGTATAAATTGGCTCTAAAGGCACAGCGTGTTGCTGCTCGAAAGCTCGAATAAAATCTATCAATTCGGGTGTCCAACGCGCATAGCCGCCAAAGTGATAATCATCAGAAATGCGCCAGTTATTATATTGATTATCAGCAAGTTGTGTGACATAAGCACTCAAAAAATTGCCTTTCAAGGCTGCAAAACCAAGTATTTGACCACTTCCGTCAGCACCTTTCACGATGCCACTTATGGTGCCAGCCGTACCAACGGCACAAGCGATAATTGTCTTTGACCAGTCTAAATCTGGCAACTGTGTTTTCAACTCCGATACAATTTCGGCTGCGCCGCGCAAAGCTGCTTGATTAGTACCGCCTTCGGGAATAAAAAAAGTATCTTTCGCTAAGTTTTCGGGTATGTACTGATGATAGTTTTCGGCCGTGATGTTTCGATAATCGCTTCGGTTACAGAACACGAGCGTCATGCCTTGCTCGCGTGCAAATCGCAACGTAGCATTATCGAGTGCTTCGCCTCTGATGAGGCCAATGGTCTCGAATCCGAATAATTTTCCTGCGGCGGCCATCGCATATATATGGTTAGAATAGTTACCGCCTTTAGTCACTAATATCGACTTATTTGTAGCAAAAGCGGCTTGCAGATTGTATTTTAACTTACGCCATTTGTTACCCGATACGGTTTGATGTAACAAATCATCGCGTTTAATATACACATGATAAGGTAAATCGAGTGCTAATTTTTGTAGCGGACTAGGAGGAAGATCAAAAAACATTTTTGTATTAATATTAATCTATATTCGTAATTATTTCTTTATGAAAACAATACAAATTTTATTTTTTAATAATTATAAAAAAGACATAAAAAACATAAAAAAGGCTTCATAACAATATATTTGGCATCGTTTTGGCCTATATAGTAATGATTATTAACACTTTCTCGAATGTATAGTCTGTGCCCCTCACAACTCCCCTCGTTTTAGTTGTCACAAAAAATGCACTTCGCGTCACGATTAACTCTGTAATAAGGGTTACATTTGTAATGGAGGATTAAAGCATACTAAAACTAGTACCATGAAGAAAAAAATTACACTTCAACCTGTAAAAGTCAAAATTTTGACTTTAGCGACCAAAGAGCAAGCCAAGCTGAAGGTAAATGACGGCGGCTACACTTGGGTTGGTTAAAAGGCAACATCATGAAAAATCGAATGGATTAAAACAGACTTTTCCAACAAAAATCCATAGTTCATTCGATTTTTCATTATTTTGTATCAAAGCGCATTTATGCGCTTTTTTTATTTACTAAATTCCTTTACCTTAGCGTACAAAATATCTTCATCGCCTGGCATATATTTACGTTTTTGATACACCAATTTGCCTTGCCCATCGAACACAAATACCTGTGGTAAACCATTCAACTCGCCTGGCAACACGCTCCCAAATTCTTTATTAAAATCCCAATACGTAGCAAACGGCCATTGTTCTTCTTGCACGCGCTTGTATATATTTTCTTCGTTGTGCGGAAAATCATACGAAAGCGCCACGAGCTCAAACGGCGTTTCTTTTTTCCAAACTGGATATTTAGCCTTCAGTGCATCAAGCTCCATTCGGCAAGGGAAACACGTGGTTAGCCAAAAAACGACCACTAACGGTTTGCCATTTGTCTTGAACACTTTATCAGTCGAAGTTTCCTTTTTGTCCATCGTTTTCAACTTAATATCGAAAGGAAATTCTTGTTTTATATCTTGCTTATTACGCGCTGTCGAAACGGTGTAAATAGATTGTTGCGCCACCGCATTTGTAGCTAGAAACAATAAACAAACGAATAAACTATTTTTTATTTTTGAATACATTTTATTATTTTATAAATATTTTACAAATCATAACACATTGATTACCAAACAATTATACACTAATTTATTTTCTTAATTATCTATAAAAAACCTATACATCGTCTTTATTTTTAGGTATTTTTTTATCTAAAATTTGATGCTACGATGGCAAGTTCCTCCTTTGGAGGGATTTAGGGAGGTCTCTCTTAATTTTAGTTTTTCAGGTTCAGCCGATTAAGCGCTATTTTGGCATCATTGTAATCGGGCATCAGATTGAGCGCTTGTTGGTAATCTTGCTTGGCTTCTGATATTTTATTGAGCCTTTCGTAACAAAGTCCTCTAAAATAATAGCCTTTTATATATATCGGATCGGTCTTGACGAGTATATCAAAATTGTTGAATGCTTTTTGCAAAGAGTCTTTCTTTTCGAGCAACAAAACGCCCATATTAAAAAACGCATCTGCATATTTGCGGTCTAAACCGATTATTTTCCGATACAAAACCTTCGCCTTTTCATCTTCATGATATTGCTGATGGTGCATGGCTTTATTGTACAAAATATCGGTATTGAGCGAGTCGAAACGCAAC
>JAYUJV010000562.1:0-5079 GCA_043764975.1 Saprospirales bacterium | reverse complement strand
CTCGGTACGCCGATGTTGCAATCTATGGCGTTTGCATTTCAAGCCGATGAACGCGCTCGAAGCATCGAAAATTCGTTTATGTTTGGCGACCTTTTGGTGAATCCAGTCATGACGGAAGGCGAAACTTTGCATAGTACATACTTGCCAGCTGGCGATTGGTATGTTTTTGATTCAACAACACATTGTGTTGGTAATCAAGAGATTATGCAAAAAGTTGATGCTGATTCGATTCCGATTTTTGTCAAATCTGGCGCAATCGTAGCGTTACATCCAGTGCGTCAGCATACGCGCGAAGCGGTTGGAACACTGACTTTACAGATATATGTAGGCAATTTGGAAGAAACCTGTAAGTCAAGTTTTTATCAAGATATGGGCGAAGGTTATGACATGCAAGCGACTTTGAAACACGACTTTGAGCATACGATTTCAGCAGAAAAACTGACTTTGAGTTGGACTTGTGAACGAGGAGAAAATTATGTTCCGAATTACGAAAACATTGTTTTTGAAATCATGGTTCGAGATAAATCTAAGATTTTAAAAATAATTGATTTTAATACTTTCGTAAATAATCAGATGTTAGAAATAGATTTATAACAAAAAAACGCTTCCAATTTGGAAGCGTTTTTTTTGTTATCAGTTTTTTATTTTTTACCTTAAAATAATTATAATTTCAATTTTTTAATAATTTCAAGATAATTTATTCATTATCAATATATTACATATTAAAATTCATTTTTAATTAAAATAAATATGATAAAAATATTAAATACCTAAAAATTGGTACGAAACTTGAAATATAAGTAATGTAAGCAGTTGATAACAATACTTACATCGAAAAATTAAGAATTTAATTTTTCCAATTGTACGAATTAAGATTTAGTGTTTGTTCATAGTGTTTGTTTTTTGTTTTTCCCTGTCAATCCTTTTTGACAGGGTTTTTTTTGCACTATACTATCGATTCTCGCAATTCTTTAAATGTCAGCAACAATTCTTTTTGGTCCTCGTCGCTCACACCTTTTGATTTACATTTTTTCAAAAAAACTGATTCTTCGTTTTCGAGCAACGAAGGTTCGTAATGTGTTTCCATTTCGGCAAGTCGTTCTTTAGAAAACAAGATTCTTGATTTTATGATTTCTACATATTTATCTTTCACAAAGTCATTGAGTTGAGAAGCCAAATTCGGAATCATATTTTCAGATTCTACCACTATATCGAGCCAAAATTTTAGCTTGTCACTTTCTTCGAGTTGTAGTTTTAGGCGTTGATCTAAGGTATCTATTTGTTCAAAAACTTGTTCCAAAGTGCCTTTTATACTCAATAATTTTCGATAAGTTGGAATTGAAATCGCTTGAATTTTCTTTATTTTTTTTCCTTCAAAATCTAAGATATAAACCAATTTTTTGTCTTGTATTTCCGAAAAACTCAAGGGAATAATCGAGCCAGAATAACGTATGTTTTTATCTTTTCCGAACGATTGCGCTCTATGTATATGACCGAGCGCGACATAATCAAACACATTTGAGAATTGAGCAAAATCTATGTTTTCTATGTTTCCAATATATATATTGTCTTGATTTTCAGCATTTTCTGAACCCGAAACCGTCAAATGGCCAGTACAAATAACTGGCGTATCTTTTGAAATATCAAGACTTTTTACATAATCAGCTACAGCATCAAAATGACGTTTGATACCTTCTTTCAATCTTACAGAACGTGTGGCAGCTGTTTCTTGAATCTCCAAATTTTGAAAAATATCTCTATCTCTCAAAAACGGAATTGCGGCAACGATTAGCTCCGTTTTTCCATCTTTATTTGTTAAACAAAACACATCATCTTCCAAGTTTTCGGAACAAGTCGCCACGATATGAATATTCAAAATACTCAACAAATCTTTCGGCGCTTCGAGCATAGAAGGGCTGTCGTGATTGCCACCCACGATGACGATGTGCCGAACACAAGTGTTCAGCAAACGGCTCAAAAACGTGTAGTAAGAACGGCGCGCAATGTTGCTCGGATTGCTCGTATCGAATATATCGCCCGACACAATCAACACCTCAACCTCGTTTTCGATGATGGTCGTGTAGATAAAATCTAAGGCCTTATCGTGTTCCTCCTGTCTGTCTTTGAACGCAAATTTTTGACCTAAATGCCAATCAGATGTATGTAGTATTTTCATAAAGAATTGACCTCCCTAACCCTCCAAAGGAGGGAATTGCCATCGTATCAGCCAAAGTTATAAGTAAAAAGTAAGTATTTTACTTTTAAAATTTGCTGATTCGTGAGTTTTATATTTTCTTAATTTCTTTAATTACCTTAATTTCTTTAATTCATTTAAAGTTCTTCCGCTTTTTCATCTTCTTTATTGCTTTCTTTTTCGGCCTTTTCTATCAATAAATCTTTTGAAATGATTTTACCATTACAATTGATTTCAACTTTATATTTTCCGGCTTTCAAGTAGTATTTTTTGCTGTCAGCGGCTTTTAATTCTATTGCTTTTTCTTTATTGTCTTTTTTTGCTCTCAATGCTTCATTTAATCCATTCTGATACAATTGCAGATTTTTTTCATTTAGGTCATAATTGTAGTCAATAAAATTTAAACCTTTAAAACTTGTTCCCGATAAAGTATTGACAACCAAGCCTTTATCTGTTTTTATATTAATTTCATATTGAGAAATAGTTGGTGTAAAGAACGCAATTTTTGAAATTGGTTCTTCTATTTTGCCATATTTATCCCAAGCTTTGCCCCAATTTACATCGTAATCTTCTTTTGCAATATCAAAAACATATAGTGGCATCGCCAAAATGTCGGGTGTTAACTTTTGCAATTCTTTTACATTTGCAATCTGTAATGCGCGACCATGAGAACCCAAAATCAAGTCCGATTCGCGTTTCTGAATCACTAAGTCATGATATGGTGCAGCTGGTAAATTTTTCTGTAACAAATTGAATGTCAAGCCTTTATCGAGCGTAACATATACGCCATGATCAGTGCCGACATACAATAAATTTGCATTTTTTGGATCTTCTTTCACGACATTGATTGGCTCAACTGGCAAGTCAGTACCAATTTTTGTCCAAGTCGTTCCGTAGTCTGTAGATTTGTACAAATAAGCATTAAAATCGTCCCAACGGTAGCCGTTCAAACTCAAATAAACCGTAGATTTATCGTGCATAGATGCTTGCACACGCGACACCCAAAGTTCTTTTGGCAAACCTGCCGAAATGTTTTTCCAAGTTGCGCCAGCATCTTTACTGACCCAAACCAAACCATCGTCAGTGCCGATATAGATTAAACCAAATTTTAGTTTCGATTCATCAATCGTCGTAATGGTAGAGTAGGCCACATTGCCCATTTTTCCACCAGTAGTTAGGTCTTCTGAAATGGCCTCGAAATGCTCACCTTTATCCATGGAACGGAACAATTTATGCGCGCCCATATACACAATGTCTTGATTATGAGGCGATAACAAAATTGGCGTTTGCCAATTCCAACGATAAGGTCTTTCGCCCAATTCATGCTTTGGCGTGATGTATTTTCGGTCGCCAGTTTTGGTATTGATACGATAATAATTCCCGAATTGATAGCCAGTATAAACCGTTACATTGTCACGATTGTCGATTTGAATTTGCATACCATCGCCGCCTTGAATCGACTTATAAGGATGTTTGCCCGAACTATGCCAATTATTATTTGGTTCGTAATTGCTCGGCCCCATCCAAACGCCATTGTCTTGTGCGCCACCATATATGTTATAAGGTTTTGCATCATCGACATTGATGCTATAAAACTGCCCAACGGCTGGCGAATTACACTTTGCCCAATGCTCTCCATTGTCGTAAGATATGTTCACGCCGCCATCATTTCCATTGATAATATGCCCTTTACGGTTCGGATTTATCCATACATAATGGTGGTCGCCATGCACGTTTTCATCGTTGAGCGACTTCCACGTTTTGCCAGCATCTTCGGATTTTAAAATTGGCAAACCGAGTAAAAAAAGTAGGTTTGGGTCTGTCGGTGATACTGCGATTTGAGCGAAGTAATAACCATAGGTATAAAACACATTTTCAAGACTGCCTTCGTGTGTTTTTTGCCAAGTTTTGCCTTCATCTTTTGAGCAATATACTTCTGCGCCTTTTACTTCAGAGTCAAAAAGCAAAGTATTGGCATCAACGAGATATTCATAAAGGGCAATTGGTTTTAGTTTATCGTCTTTTACCAGATTTATAACTTTTTCGGCTGTATATTGCTCTGAAAAGTCATTTTCTTTCAAAAAAGTACTTATTTTTTCTTTATCTAAAGCCAGAAAAGCATTTTTATCTAAATTTTTAAAATCTTCTTTTACGAGGTCATCGTTCTTTTTTGCTTCTTTTGGCTTGCGTTTATTGTTGTCAATGGCTGCATAAAGAATGTTTTTTCCATCACCTTTAAATTGGGTCAAACCGATGCGACCAGTGCCGATAGCAAACGGAAAACCTGAATCTTTTATGTTCAGTTTTGTCCAATTTGCACCGCCATCTATTGACTTATGAATACCCGATCCTTTGCCACTTTCTATAAAATCCCATGCGCGACGAGTGCGCTCCCACGTGCTTGCGTACAAGATATTTGGATCGGTTTTGTCGAGTATCAAATCGACTGCGCCAGCAGTTTTTACGTTTAATTGTTGAGTCCAGGTTTTGCCGCCATCAATTGTTTTATAAACACCATGTTCATTGTTTTCAGAGTACAAATGCCCCAAAACAGCCACCCAAACAATATTTGGATTGGTAGGATGTAAAACGATTCGAGAAATATGATGGCTTTCGGGCAAACCACAATGTTGCCAAGTTTTACCGTCGTCGATACTTTTATAAATGCCATCACCAGCGTAAGATGAGCGCGATGAATTGTTCTCGCCAGTACCGACCCAAATAATATTTTGTTCCCAATTTACGGCAATATCACCGATGGTCATTGTCGCTTCGTTGTCAAAAATGGGTTTGAAAGATTGGCCGTTGTTTTCAGTTTTCCAAAGTCCAGCCGAAGCATAAGCAGTATAAAAAATGCTTGGATCTTTCGGATTGATGTCCATATC
>JAYUJV010000561.1:0-5081 GCA_043764975.1 Saprospirales bacterium | reverse complement strand
ACTCTGCTTGGGATAGAGGTACAGACCACAACACTATGCCAAACTTACGTTCTTACCAAGTAGGTTTAAAAATTGGTTTATAATCAATATTTATCAATTTTTATTTTAAACAAAATAGAAAAATGAGTTTTTATTATAAAATAAAGATTCATTTTACTAGTTTTTAATCTTATAAATATTTAAAATAATGAAATATAATAAAATATATGTATTATTATTTCTGGTGGCTGGTTTGTTCGCATCTTGCAAAGATGAGTTGAATATTCAAAATCCAAACCAACCAACACCAGAATCAGCAGCTACCGAAAACGGTATCTTGTTGTTATCAAAAGGTGGTGTATATGTCAACGGTTTCCGTGGCTTATCTGATCCTAAATACGTTGATGGTGTTCCAGGTTATTTCTGGTCAGGTGCAATGGGTGTTCACTCTTTATTGGGTGACGAAGTAGGTTGCGAAGCGGCTAACTGGTATTTCAACCAAATCGGTTGTCCAGACGAAGTAACGTTTGATGACCTTACTAAATTGGCTAATCCAAACAACCCGAAGCAACAAGTAACTTTGTTGCGTAATATCAATGACAATGCAAATCAAGGTAGCAATCCTACTTTTCACGAATGGGCAAATATGTACGCATTGAACAATGCTTGCAATAACATTTTGACTATCGTTGATAAAGTAACATTTACTCAAGGTGGCGAGGTGAAGAAAAAAACAATCCAAGCTTGGGCTTATTGGTGGAAAGGTTTTGCTTATGCGCACATCGGTTCTATCTATTATGCAGGTTTGATTATTAACACACCAAACGTAACAAATGGTAACTTTGTAGCTAAAGAAGCGATCATTGCTGAATCAAATGCAAACTTTGAAAAAGCAAAATCAATCCTTGGTGGTTTGACAGCAGGTGGCGATTATGATGCAACAATTGCTTCAGTTATCCCTGCTTACAACAGAACAAAAGTAATTACACCAGCTGAATGGATTCGTAACATCAGCACTATGCAAGCGCGTAACATCTTGGCTAACACACCAGTAGCTTCTATGAGTGCTGCTCAATGGGCATCTATCACATCATTGACAGGTGCGGGTATCAAAGCTGACGATGAAGTATTTGTAGGTCGTTCTGATGCTGCAGGTGAGTTTTTAGCTGCTGCTACAGGAACTGTTTCTGCAAAGACAATCAGTACTGGCCCAGGTGGTGGTACTTACAAGTTGTCTGAGCGTTTGGTTCAAGACTTCAAAGCAGGCGACAAGCGTTTTGACAATAACTTTTTGTTAGGCACTTACTGGAATGGTAATGCTGACCGTGGTAATGTTTTCAACACACGTTATGCGTTGAAAGATGGTGCTACTGGTACAAAAGGTGTTGCTAGTTTAGGTAGTAAAACTGCAGGTGTTTATACACTTTACATGGGTGCATCTTACGAAGAAAACGAATTGATGAAAGCTGAGGCGGCTATTTCTACAGGAAATATTGCTCCAGGTTTGGCTGCAATTGATGCCGTTCGTACTTTCCAAGGTGCTGGTCTTGCTGCAAGTGGTACTTTGACAAAAGCTGATGCTTACGAAGAATTGCGTAAAGAAAGACGTTGTGCATTGGCATTCCGTGGTTTGGCATTTTATGATGCTCGCCGTTGGGGTGTAATCAATGACCTTGCGAAAGGTGGCGGTCGTTCTAACTGTGTAGTAGTTGATAAAGCTGGTAAAGTAAATACTAAAGCGACAATCAACTACAACTACTTAGATTATTTTGATGTACCAGACAACGAGTTGGCTTACAATCCAGCAGCTGCAGGTTCTGCACCAACAAAAAATCCAAGATAATTTTTTATTTTAATAAAAAATTAGATTTTATACTTAAAGTCCTATTCGAGTTCGCTCGAATAGGACTTTTTTTTTAGCCCCATCCCAACCTTCCCCAAAAGTGAAGGAGCAAAAAAGGAAGGACTTGCCAATTTAGTGTCAAACTTTGAAAATGTTATTTAAATTAATGTCTAAAAAAACCAATACTTCAAAAAACACGTATTACATTTGTGTAAGAAATCATTTATCATGCGCTATATTATTTATTTTATTTCAATATTGAGTTCAATTTTGACATTTCAAAGTTGTGGTTCGGGTAAGCCGATTGGTCAGTTTGATGCTTCAAAATCGCCTCAAGCAACTGATTATAGCCTTGAAAAAAACTGGGCAGCTTTGCCTAATAAAGTAGATTTGGCCGACCGAGTGCCTGATTCTTCGCTCAAAGATGAACAAAGTACCGCTACAATTGATGTATTTTTTTTACATCCTACTTCATATACTGGAAAACGAAACGATACAGATTGGAATGCAAGCGTGGATAATCCCGAAATCAATAAACGAACAAATAATGGTGCAATACTGAACCAAGCGAGTATATTTAATGGCGTTGGTCGCGTATATGCGCCATATTATAGACAAGCGCATTTGGAGGCATATTACACAAAAGATATGAAATCGGGTAGAGCAGCACTCGATTTGGCTTACGAAGATGTAAGAGCTGCATTTCGATATTTCATTGCACATTACAATCAGAATCGTCCATTTATCATTGCATCGCATAGTCAAGGCACGACACATGCTATTCGCTTAATAAATGAAGAAATAGAAAACACGAATTTGAAAAATAGAATGGTGGTGGCATATTTGGTCGGCATCGCTGTACAAAAAGACCAATTTTCAAATTTTCGCCCTTGCGAAAAACCTTATGATACAGGTTGTATTTGCGCTTGGCGCACGTATGAAAAGTCTTTTGTACCAAAAATAAAAAGAGATAACATATTGGTTACCAATCCATTATCTTGGGAGACAAATAGTAATTATGTTTCGGCAGATATGAATAAAGGTAGTGTGTTTAGAAAGTATAAACTAGTCACTAAAAACCTAGTAGATGCACAAATAAAAGGTCAATTTTTAGGTGTTACGAAACCAAAAATGCCTGGGGCGTTTTTGATTCGTTCCAAAAATTATCACGTAGGCGATTACAATCTTTTTTGGTTGAGTGTGCGCGAAAATGCAAAATTGCGCGAAAGTGCTTTTTGGAAGTAAAGACCCACCCCTCTCAAAGGGAGGGATACGAATAAGACATTAGTTTAGCGTAAATACTTTTTAGGTTCAATTCCTATAATAAGTAAAATATACCTATAAAATCAATATGTCGCTCCTACGGAGCTTTGTTGGTCTTGGTTGTTAATTATAAGCTACCAACATGCCATGCCTAACGGCATTTTATGTTTAAAAATGCCGTTAGGCATGATTTGTCGGTAAAAACGTATAATCCACAACGTATTTTTGAACTCCGTAGGAGTGACATGTTTTGAAACATATTAAATTCCTTATCACAGGAGTTGAAGCGCTTTTTTTAATAAAAGCATTGATTATCAAATATTTATAAATTTAAAATATTTTAATAAAAAACGAATGAGTGTTAATAAAGAAATAAAGAGAATCACGACGCATACATTGCAAAGTATGAAAGACAAAGGCGAAAAAATTGCCATGCTAACGGCGTATGATTTTTCGATGGCAAAGATTCTGGACGAAGCTGGAATTGATGTTTTGCTCGTTGGCGATTCAGCTTCTAATGTGATGGCTGGTCACGAAACGACATTGCCCATTACGTTGAGCCAAATGATATATCATGCACAATCGGTGATTCGGGCAGTTAAACACGCATTTGTCGTCGTGGATTTGCCGTTCGGAACGTATCAAGGCAATTCTGAAAAAGCACTCGAAAGTGCTATAAAAGTAATGAAAGAATCTGGCGGACACGCCATTAAACTCGAAGGCGGCTCCGAAGTCGCGGATTCTGTGAAGCGAATCGTAGGTTCGGGTGTGCCTGTGATGGGGCATTTGGGACTCACGCCGCAGTCGATATATAAATTCGGCACATACACAGTTCGTGCAAAAGTGGAAGCTGAGGCACAAAAGTTGCGCGAAGATGCGTTGCTGTTGCAAGAAGCTGGTTGCTTTGCAATTGTGCTCGAAAAAATACCTGCTGCATTGGCAACTGAGGTTTCAAAAAGCCTTTACATTCCTACAATCGGTATTGGCGGTGGGGTTGGTACTGACGGTCAAGTGCTTGTGACACATGATATGTTGGGTATTTCAAAAGATTTTCAACCGCGATTTGTTCGTCGATATTTGGAGCTTTTCGACTTGATGAAAGAAGCAACGGAGCATTATATAAGAGATGTGAAAGATCAAAAATTCCCAAGTGACAAAGAGCAATATTGATTTGGTAATTATTTCATAAATAAAAACCAATATTTTATACTGATTATGTTTAAAATAGAAATATCTTTGCGTCAAATGGATAAATATTAAATATTTTATTAATACTTATTTATTTGATTTTTTGCTTCAAAAATATTGTTGAAAAAACAAATTTTAAAAATCGTTATTTTTAATCTTTTGATTAATAAATTATTAGGTATTGAAATAAAAAAAATATTATTTTTATTATTAATTATCTAAAAATTATCATTATATTTGAATTTTATTAAACAAAATTAACAAAATTTACTTGAAAATTCTTACTACTACTATGAAGAACTCGATACTCACATGCACAGGTATTGTATCTTTGTTTATGCTAATCTTTAGCCCTATCCATGCACAAACGAATGATCTTACGACTTACATCCACGACAACAACAAAATCAAACAAGTTATTTTTAGCAACGACGGAAAGTTTATCTCTGCAAAAAGCGGTGAAAGCGTAGTTGTAAATAGAGGTATGGTGGTGTCGCCAAGCATTGAAGTTTGGGAAATCGAAACTGGCAAAAAAGTAATGTCTATGGCTGACCGTGAATTGGCACGCGCTTCTTGTTTTTCACAAGACGGCTCTATGCTCGCTTTTCGCGAAAAAAACAACATCAACATCATGGATATTTCTACGCAACGCGTGGTTAGTAATGTTATGTTTAGCGATAAAAAATCTGACTTTGCTCGTCCGATTGCTTTTACATCTGACAATAAATCAATTATTATCGAAAAAGGAACGACTTCGGCTTTGTATTCGGTAGAAACTGGACAATATGAGCGTGATTTTTATACCAAA
>JAYUJV010000560.1:0-1920 GCA_043764975.1 Saprospirales bacterium | reverse complement strand
TCGATACTCACGAGTCCATTTTTTATGATAGGCCATCTTGCGGCAAAGCCTTTCGGCTATCCGCAAGATGGCTTTTCTTTGCCCTATCAGTTGGCCATTGTTTTTGCCGCTTTTTTTTACGCATTGCTTGGTATTTGGATTTTACGAAAAATTTTGCTCTATTTTTTTAGCGAAAGCGTCACGAATCTGACCTTAGTTTTGATTTGCCTCGCCACTAATTTTCCGCAATATGTCAGCATCGAAAGCGGTATGACCCATGTTTACCTTTTTGCGATGTACGCAATCTTGATTTGGCTTACCATCCGTTGGCACGATTCGCCAACCCTTAGTACAGCATTTTTCATTGGTTTAGTGATAGGCATTAGTGTCATCACGCGCCCGACGGAGGCGGTAATGTTGTTCATTCCGTTACTTTGGCAAACCCATGAAACTACTGCTCGACGCGCCAAATGGACGTTGGTAATCGCACACCGTAGCCATATTGTTTGGGCATTTTTTGGTGGATTGCTAGGCATATTACCTCAACTTATCTATTGGAAAACAGTTACTGGCTCGTTCGTATACAATGTCGGTGCTAAGTTTTTGATGGCAGATCCTTATTTTCGAGTCTTGTTCGGCTTCACGAATGGCTGGTTTGTCTTCACGCCAGTCACAATACTGATTGTACTTGGCTTTTGGAACAGCCGAAAATATCCATTTTTTCGCTCGTTAGTAGTCTTTTTTATACTCAATACTTGGCTCGTTATGGCGTGGTCGGATTGGCGATATGGCGCAACCTACTCTTGTAGAGCCTTGGTGCAATGTTATCCTTTGTTGGCTTTGCCGTTGGCTGCTTTTTGTAAAGTTGCGCTCGAAAGTCGTCTAAAATATATCTTTGGGGCAGTTTGTGTGGCATTAATTGGCATCAATTTTTTTCAACTCAAACAATATAACGATGGCATTTTGGATTATAGAGGTATGACGTATCAATATTATAAAGCCATTTTTCTGAATCCGAACCCAACGCCTTTGGATATGTCCTTGCTCGATACCGATGAGCGTATTTATCCACAAAAAGAAACTTTAAGCAGTGTTATGTATCAATGCGATACGACGACGACCCTAAATGCTTCAACTCGAAAGAAGATTTTATTTTTTGAAAAAACGTTTGAAAAAAATATAGAAAAAGATATTTGGCTCAAAGTAAGCGCCGAGGTAACCTCGGATTGGGGCGCTTATGATAGTGCGTTGATTACAACATTGTATTTGGCTGACCATGAAAAAAAGACAGTGTGTCGCTTACAAAACGGAATCAGTAAATCTGGCGAATGGAATACGATTGAGTATTTTTTTAAAATTCCAGCAAGCACACCAACGAATACAAAAATATCGCTTAGTGCAGAAACAAGTAGTAATCAGTCGATTAGACTAAGAAATGTAAAGGTGATTATATTGAATATGTATTGAGATATAAATTTTGACATTGTATTAATATTTATTTTATAAGTAATTGATTATTAACATTTTATAAAAATATTTATAGCAAAATATTTTAAAATAAAAATGAGAAAAAGAAACAAAAAAGCAATTGGCGCACTTCCAGGGACAGTTGTATTCACTGGCGAGCAAAAACTTGAACATCCTGATATTCATTTTATTCGCTACGACGAAAACGAGTTGTCTGCAAAGCACATTAGTAATGGTGTGCATTTTGCCTGCACTTCAGCGGCCGAAAACGAAGTGATATGGTATGATGTACGTGGTTTACATGACGTTTCGACCATCGAAGACATTAGTAAAAATTATCATTTGCACCCATTGGTCATCGAAGATATTGTGAGCATTGGGCAGCGGCCGAAGTTTGAGGAATATGACAATGGTTTATTTATTGTTGTGCAGGCATTTCGATTTTATAAAGAAACGCTGTCTTTTTCGCAAGAG
>JAYUJV010000559.1:0-1921 GCA_043764975.1 Saprospirales bacterium | reverse complement strand
TATGTAGCACCCGAAACGCTCACAAAAGAAGAAAATATCGAGTTTCTGAAAACCATCGAGTTGTCATTCGTGGCCGTGGACGAGGCGCACTGTATCTCAGAATGGGGTCACGATTTCCGCCCCGAATATCGCCGAATCCGCGAAATGATTATTGCCATAGATCGCAATATTCCGATTGTGGCGCTCACGGCAACTGCCACGCCAAAAGTTCAGCTCGATATTGTGAAAATATTAGAAATGGACGAAGAAAACCTGTTTTTGTCTTCATTCAATAGAGATAATCTTTATTATGAAATAAAACCAAAACTGGGGCGCGACCAAACCATAAAGAGCATCATCCAAATTATAAAAGAATACCGTAATAAATCTGGTATTATATATGTGCAAAGCCGAAAAGCGGCAGAAGACATTGCGCAGATTTTGAACGTAAACGACATCAAATCAGCACCTTATCACGCAGGTTTGGATGCCAAAGTGCGCTCAAAGACCCAAGACGAGTTTTTGATGGAAGACATTGATGTCATCGTGGCAACCATTGCTTTCGGAATGGGTATCGATAAACCAGACGTGCGTTTTGTGATTCACTACGATATTCCGAAAAGTATCGAAAATTATTATCAAGAAACTGGTCGTGCAGGCCGCGATGGTCTCGATGGCCGTTGTGTTGCTTTTTATGCGTATCAAGACATATTGAGGCTCGAAAAATTCTTGCGCGACAAGCCTGTGGCTGAGCGCGAAATGGGCGCATTGCTCATACAAGAAATGATTGCGTATGCCGAAACTACTACTTGCCGCCGTCACTTTTTGCTACATTATTTCGGCGAAGCCTATACCGAAGATCGCTGCTTGAAGATGTGCGACAACTGTCGCCACCCAAAAGAACTAATTGATGTGAGCCAAGAAATGGTGATTGCGCTCAAAGCGGTGGACGTGCTGAAAGAGAAATTTGGAATAAAGTCGCTCGTCAATTTCGTGATGGGCAACGAAACCAAAGAAATGAAAGACTACGATTTTAATGACGATGAACTATTCGGCGCAGGCAACGACAAAGGCGAATTGTTCTGGAACTCAGTCTATCGTCAAGCATCGTTGCATAATTTATTGTATAAAGACATTGAAAAATACGGTTTGCTATTGGCGACCGAAGAAGGCCGTAAGTTCATCAAAGAACCTTACGAACTCAAAATATCCATGAATCGCGATTTTAGTAGCGCAGTTGGCACCGACGATCCAGACGATCTTAGCGGCGGCCAAGCGGTACTCGACGAAACCTTGATGTTGTTGCTCAAAGACTTACGAAAGTCTTTGGCAAAGAAAAACAACGTGCCGCCATTCGTGATTTTTCAAGATCCATCGCTCGAAGATATGGCTACGCAATATCCGATTTCGATGGAAGATATGGCGAAAATAACTGGCGTAAGTCTTGGTAAAGCGCAGCGATACGGCAAAACGTTTATCACGCTCATCGAAAAATATGTAGAGGAAAACGACATAGATCGCCCAACGGATTTTGTGGTGAAACAAGTGGCGAACAAGTCGAAAATAAAAGTCGGCATCATCACGAGTATCGATAAAAAAATATCGCTCTTGGACATCGCTCGCCAAAGCGACTTGAACATGGACGAACTCATGGACGAACTCGATGCCATCGTTTCGTCAGGCACAAAGCTAAATCTTGACTACTACATAGATGAAAACGTGGACGAATACGTACAAGACGACATCTACGATTATTTCAGAAATGCCGACACTGACGACATCAAAACCGCTTGGCTCGCTCTCAAAGACGACGACATCACGATAGATGAAATCCACTTGATGCGTATCAAGTTCTTGTCAGAAATGGCAAATTGATGATTAAAAAGAAGAAAATTGTATGTTGATTTAGTTATCAAATTTATTGTAATGACAACGTTGGCAG
>JAYUJV010000558.1:0-1921 GCA_043764975.1 Saprospirales bacterium | reverse complement strand
ATTTGAAATGTATCAAAAAATCAGCGGCGACAATCCTTACGAAACGCCAATGAAAATATATCCTGCGGTGCATTACACCATGGGCGGACTTTGGGTAGATTACGAATTGCAAACCACAATCCCAGGACTTTATGCCTTGGGCGAAGCCAATTTCTCGGATCACGGAGCCAATCGCTTAGGCGCATCGGCCTTGATGCAAGGTTTGGCAGATGGTTATTTCGTATTGCCTTACACGATTGGTAATTATTTGGCCAAAGAAATTAGTGTCAAATCAATGGCAACTGATCACCCCGCATTCGTGGAAGCTGAAAAAGCGGCACAAGCAAATATTGATAAGATGATGGCCATAAAAGGTACAAAATCAGTCGATTATTTCCACCGTCGCTTAGGTAAAATCATGTGGGACAAGTGCGGTATGGCACGTAACGAAGCTGGTTTGAAAGAAGCAATTGCTGAAATACAAGCCTTACAAAAAGAATTTTGGAGCAATGTCCGTATTCCAGGCACAACCGATAACTTCAACCCCGAACTCGAAAAAGCAGGCCGCGTAGCGGACTTCTTGGAGTTGGGCGAGTTGATGTGTAAAGATGCCTTGGATCGTAACGAAAGTTGCGGCGGTCACTTCCGTGAAGAAAGTACAACCCCAGATGGCGAAGCTCAACGTCGCGACGACGAGTACGCTTACGTAGCTGCATGGGAATACAAAGGCAACAATCAATACGACTTGCATAGAGAAGAATTGATATTCGAGGTAGCGAAATTGACGCAAAGGAACTATAAATAGAAAATTCTCTCCAATTTTTTCCTTTATGAAAAATTGGAGAGAATTTTCTATTTATAGAATTAAAATAATTAAAGAAATTAAAATAATTAAGATAATAATTTGATTAAGTAGTCTGATTGAAATAATTGGCTATGTTATACTTTTTGCTTTAGGTTTTACACTTTTACTAAAAATTGTCCTATTCGGATTGAAACGTAAGTTTCAAAATTAGTGAAATTATTTATCTACGATTAGTGTTAATTCGTTAATTCGAGTGAAAATTCGTGTTAAAAATAAGTAACATTTGTCTTGAATAAAAAAAGTAAAACTATATCTACTTTGGTATAATATAAAACATGGATTATCAAGGACTAACCGACAATCAGACTAATTGTCAATTTTGACTTATTTAGTATATTATGAAAATAAATTTAAAAGTCTGGAGACAGCTCAATAACAAAGCAAAGGGTAACTTTGAGGAACACACCGTAAACGAAGTATCGGAAGATATGTCTTTCTTGGAAATGTTCGATGTACTCAATGAGCGCCTTATCAATGAAGGTAAAGACCCGATTGCATTCGACCATGACTGTCGCGAAGGGATTTGCGGTATGTGTTCGATGTATATCAACGGTCGCGCGCATGGCCCGATGAAAGGTACGACAACGTGCCAGTTGCACATGCGTTCGTTCAAAGACAATGATACGCTTGTGGTTGAACCTTGGCGCTCGGCTGCATTTCCTGTCGTAAAGGATTTGGCGGTCAATCGTAGTGCTTTCGACCGTATTATACAAGCAGGTGGTTATATATCTGTCAATACAGGGAATGCCGTAGATGCCAATTCGTTGCCAATCGACAAACGCGATGCAGACAATGCCTTTATGGCGGCGGCTTGTATTGGTTGTGGTGCTTGCGTAGCGGCTTGCCCGAATAGTTCTTCGATGTTGTTTGCATCTGCAAAGGTATCGCAGTTGGCATTGTTGCCACAAGGTGCGCCTGAGCGTCAAAGTCGTGCGCTCAATATGGTAAAACAAATGGATAAAGAAGGTTTTGGTATGTGTTCAAACACTGGTGCTTGCGAAGCTGAATGTCCAAAAGAAATATCTATCAGCAACATCGCACGTCTAAATCGCGAATACATCAGCGCAGCATTCATGG
>JAYUJV010000557.1:0-1925 GCA_043764975.1 Saprospirales bacterium | reverse complement strand
GTAGATTCATACACAGACCAGTACTTTCGATTGTGATTTCGTTGATTATCATTTTCTTAGGTGCGTTGTCTTTAACAAAATTGCCGATTACGCAATTTCCATCTATTTCGCCCCCGAAAGTAAACATCACAGCAGAATATCCTGGTGCGAATGGCGAATTGATGATAAAATCAGTTGTTATTCCTTTGGAACGTGCCATAAATGGTATTCCAGGCATGAAATACATCGCTTCTGATGCAGGTAATGACGGCGAGGCGACCATCCAAGTTGTATTTGAACTTGGTACAGATCCTAACGTAGCGGCCATAAATGTACAAAATCGTGTAGCGGCCGTTACCAATAAATTGCCGCCATTGGTTATTCGTGAAGGGGTAAAAATTACCCGCGAGGAATCCAATATGTTGCTTTATGTCAATATATTTAGCGAAAATCCTGAGATTGACGAGAACTTTCTCTATAATTTTGCCGACATTAATTTGCTATCTGAATTAAAAAGGATAGATGGTGTTGGTGTGGCTGACGTGTTGGGCGATAGAGATTATTCGATGCGTATTTGGTTGAAACCTGACCGTATGTTGGCTTACAAAATTTCGGCAGACGAGGTGATGAAAGCGCTAAACGAACAAAGTTTAGAAGCATCGCCTGGGCGATTGGGCGAAAGTTCTGGAAAAAAATCACAAGCGTTTGAATACGTTTTGAAATATTCGGGTCGATATACCAATCAATCGCAATACGAAAACATCGTGTTGCGTGCAAATCCTGATGGCGAATTATTAAAATTGAAAGACGTGGCAGACGTTGAATTTGGAAATACATACTATAATTTGTATTCAAAACTCAACGGAAAACCTTCGGCAGCCATTGTTATCAAGCAATCTTACGGCTCTAATGCGAGTGAAGTCATCAAAAAAGTAAAAGCAAGATTAGCCGAAATCAAAGGTACTTCTTTTCCAAAAGGAATTGATTACGAAATAGGTTACGACGTTTCCAAATTCTTGGATGCGTCAATCGAAAAGGTAATTCATACATTATTAGAAGCATTTATATTGGTAGCTTTGGTCGTTTTCTTGTTTTTGGGCGACTTCCGTTCTACCTTGATTCCGACATTAGCAGTACCAGTTTCCTTGATTGGAACGTTCTTTTTTATGTCCGTTTTTGGCATTACACTCAATTTGATTACCTTATTTGCCTTGGTTTTGGCCATCGGAATTGTAGTGGATGATGCGATAGTCGTGGTCGAAGCCGTTCACGCCAAAATGGAAGAACACCATGTTGGCGCATTGGAGGCAACTGAAATGGCGATGAAAGAAATCGGCGGAGCAATTATAGCCATTACGCTTGTTATGGCGGCGGTTTTTATACCGATGTCGTTTATGTCGGGTCCAGTTGGGATATTTTACCGTCAGTTTTCGGTAACGATTGCTACGGCGATTATTTTATCTGGTATCGTGGCCTTGACGTTCACGCCAGCTTTGAGTGCGATGTTGTTGAAAAACACGCACGGTGTGCCGAAAAAGAAAAACATTATCAATACAATTATCGGTGGTTTCAATAATTGGTTTGATAAGTTAACTGGAAAATATAAAATCCTCGTGAGCGCCATCGTAAACAGACGTGTTGTCACGTTTTTAGTATTGGTGCTGTTCTGTATTGGCACTTGGGGATTGAGTACAAAAGTGCCGTCAGGTTTTATTCCGAACGAAGACCAAGGGATATTTTACGCCATCATACTCACGCCGCCAGGTTCGACCTTGGAGCGTACGGATGAAGTAGCTGTGGAATTACAAAAAATTGCGACTAGCATGGACGAGGTACAATCTTTTTCAAGTACGGCAGGTTATGAAATATTATCAGAAGGATCTGGCTCAAATGCAGGTAGTTGTTTGATAAACTTGAAAAATTGGGACGATCGAAAACTGACTACG
>JAYUJV010000556.1:0-1925 GCA_043764975.1 Saprospirales bacterium | reverse complement strand
TATCTTGACTTGAATACTTAATACTAAAATACTTAATACTTTTGGAGGAATACAAAAAATTTAAAGAACCAAAAATACAGTATAAAAACATGGATTTATTTAATAGAATAAAAGACAATATGGGCCCGTTGGGCTTGTATATGGATGTCGCAGAAGGATATTATATTTTCCCTCAGCTCGAAGGAGAACTCGGGAGCCGCATGAAATTTCAAGGTAAAGAGATGATTATCTGGAGTTTGAACAACTACCTTGGTCTTGCCAATCACCCCGAAGTACGTGAAGCCGATGCACAAGCAGCTGCTGATTACGGAATGGCATATCCGATGGGGGCGCGCATGATGTCTGGCGGTTCGCCGAATCACGATCGCTTAGAGCGTGAGTTGGCTTCGTTTGTGAGCAAAGATGCAGCGTATTTGGTCAATTACGGATACCAAGGCATTATGTCGGCCATCGATACATTGCTAACGCGCCACGATGTGTTGGTGTATGATGCCGAAAGTCACGCTTGCATCATTGATGGTGCGCGTATGCACTTGGGCAAGCGCTTTGCATTCGAGCATAACAACATCGCGAGTCTCGAAAAATGTCTTGTCCGGGCTTCCAAATTAGTAGAAGAAACGAAAGGTGGGATATTGGTCATTTCGGAAGGCGTGTTTGGTATGCGTGGTGATCAAGGCAAATTGCGCGAGATTGCGGCCTTGAAAGAAAAATATAATTTCCGCTTCATGGTGGACGATGCTCACGGATTCGGTACGCTCGGTAAAACTGGCGCTGGCGCTGGCGAAGAGCAAGGCGTACAAGACGATATAGATGTTTATTTTTCTACTTTTGCCAAATCAATGGCAGGTTTCGGTGGCTTTTTGGCTGGCGATAAATTCGTGATGGATTTTTTACGCTACAATATGCGTTCGCAAATATTCGCCAAATCATTGCCAATGCCAATGGTACTTGGTGCGCTCAAACGCCTCGAATTGCTCCGCAAACACCCCGAATTGAAAGATAAACTTTGGGAAAACGTAAACTATCTCCAAAACGGATTGCGCTCACGCGGCTTCGACACTGGCGATACCAATACTTGCGTGACGCCAGTTTATATGCACGGCTCGGTAGAAGAAGCGATGGCCATGGTCAATGATCTTCGTGAAAACCACGGTGTATTTTGCTCTATCGTTGTCTATCCTGTCATTCCGAAAGGTATGATTATTTTGCGTTTGATTCCTACCGCAACCCATACAAAAAATGACATAGATATCACACTTAATGCTTTTGAGATTGTATCTGAAAAATTGAAAAATGGTACATATAAAGCCATTTCGCACCAATATAGTCCAGTCGCAGTAAAATAATTAATTGGTTAATATTTTCAATAAAAAAGCCGAACCTTCGCAATGAAGATTCGGCTTTTTTTGTTTACAAAACCGAAAAGAGTGATACTGAAAATTTATAAGATTTGTTTCAGCTGGATATATAATTATTGAATAATTTTTATTTTATTTTTAAATTCTGTGACACCATTTATTGTTCTGAAAGCTCTTTATTTCGATTGTTTATAAAATACATTATATTGAATAATGATTGAAATGTAAAATATAATAATTTTTTGAGACATTTTACAATAATATATGTCTATACATCTATTTTTGTACAAATAAAAAATTTAAATCTTTTTTATAAAAATACTTGCATATTAATTATTTTGTTTTTATATTTGCAATAGCTTTAAAAATAAAAACAATCTGGTATGAAAAACCTTCTTCTTACAACTCGAACACTCGAAGCCACCCTAATGTCTTAAATTGGCCTAACTATTCTTTTAGTCCGTAACTTTTTCCTTTTATTTTATTATATGATAGCAATACTTGTCGCAACGAGAAGCGATGAGTTTCTATATACTTATGGCTGATGAAGTTATCTCGGACGGATTT
>JAYUJV010000555.1:0-5095 GCA_043764975.1 Saprospirales bacterium | reverse complement strand
ATTTTCAGCATCTTTTATGCTCGACATATATACGCGATAGCCTTTCAAATCGCTCTCCGTATTCGGTTTCCAAGTGATGCGCCCAACGCCTTTTTCGTCACAAATACAAGTCGAAATGACTGGTTTAGCTGGTGGCGATATGTCTTTTACTTGACCAAGTACATCAATAGAGTTGATGATGCGATCGTACAAATCATAAGCCGTTACTCGATAATAAGCTGCGCCTTTCGGCGGAATTTCGCTAAAAACACGTATTTTACTTGATAAAAACGAACTTTGTATTGGTTTGAACACACCCAACGCATCTTCTGAACGCGTGATTTTAAAACCTTTTATTTTTGAATTCAAACTATCAGGAAAAGTCCAAGTAATGTTGATTTTACCTTTATCTTCTGTTATAGAGGCGATGTTTACGCTTGCGCGCAATGCACCAGGTAAACCTTTTACAGAAACGATTGGCGAAGGCGGACTTTGTTGCTCAAACGCATCGACACCGACCACGTAATACTTGAAAGTTTGGCTATTATTTGGCAAAGCATCGGCATAAAAAACATAACGACCACCGCTTTGCACTTCGTTCATAAACAAAACTGGATTCGGATTTATTTTCATAAAAGAACCATTTGCGCCATTGTCACGATAGATATTGTAATAAGAAAATACTGCCTCAAAACCCTCAATATTGAAGTTGAGCAAAGCACTTTTATCGCTTGCAATTACATTTGGTGTAGGCAATTGTGGCAAATCAATCGTTTTTTTACCCAACGTTACGTTTACAATTGCAGGAGAAATGTCATTACTCTTTATTCCTTTTGGAAATACAGAATAAATATATATCCCATTGGGATCTGTTGGACTATCTTTGAGGTAAAGTCCTAGTTTGTCAGCAACAGCAAGGCTTTGTTCGGCGGCAAACAAGACGTAAAAATAGCGATTTTGTTTTTCGTTATTGCTTTGATACGCCTTTACGAGTTCATCTGATAAAGTTGCGCCAGTGCTAGTTGATGACGAAAATTCGGAATCGTACAAAACGGCATAAGCAATAGTATCTAAGCGCGTAGCAAACGTCCAATTTTCTTTTGAAATAGGTACAAATGGCTGCTCAAACACCTTCACTTCTTTCGGATATTTAAATTTCCCTGTGTCACTACCTACATATTGACGAACTATTTTGTAGCCCTTTTTTAGTGTGCTATCAAAAGTTTCAAAATTAGTTGGCGCCCAACGAATATGAATCGTATTGTTTTTATCTACCATAGTTTTGGCCGTCACGCCAAACTTGAGTTCTCTTTGTGCCGAAAGTAGTAACGTTGATAATAAAAACAAAGAGAGTAATATGGCTTTTTGCATTTTTTTGAAGTTGCTATTTATATGTATCATAATTTTAGTTTTTAAATGAAGCCATTTACTGTTTTTTGAGCGTAATCTCTTGTACAGAATCTGGCTGACCCTTATCAAGACGCGTACAACGATACGTTATTTGTATTTTATAATCGCCCGATGCGGCTTTTAGATTCATATTTTCAGGATTTTTGCGCATTTCATATAGTCTATTTTGCCAAGTTTCTATACCATAATATGGATAATTATTATTATATGATTTATTAGGATTTACAGCATAAACACAATAATTATGATTATCAAGTACTGTCACAACTTGTTTAGAAACTTTTTTCCAATCTTTAACCATAAGCTCATTTGCATAATAATGAATGTATTGGCTTGAGCCATTAGTCGGTTTAAAATTGTAAAAATCTTCAGGACTAATTTCTATTGGTTTTGTCATTTGCGGCTGTGTCAATAAAACGGCTTTCTTCAGTTGATCATCTTTAGAATAGTTGTCAAAAACTATTGAACCTCCATTTAAGCCTACATTTAAACATGCGTTGTTGAATCTATAATAACTTGGCAGATTCTTATTTTCATAAATAAAGCCTTTTAGTTTTTGATACAAATCTGTGTTTTCATAGTTGGAAGACAATTCTACCAAAGGTTTTGTGTTTTCAGTACCGAAAAGCTCGAAACGATCGAAAGGTTCGGCAGCTGCTGAAAAATTTAATTTTAGCACTTCATCTGATTGACTGTGCGCACTAAATTGTTTTAAATCTGCTATTTTAGCACCAAAAGTATTGTATCGGCTTACGCGAAAATACATTTTATATATTGGTTTGGCATCAAATTTTTCTACAAAAACAGCGTTTGGATTACGCTCATTTTCATACGCCGCTTCTTCTTTATTTGAAAAAACAAGTTCAAAATAATACACTTTTTCATTTTGTAAAGTAGCTGGCGGCAAATCAAATTCTACTCGCGCATTTGCATAATCATATTTTGCATCTTGCACCACATATTCCGTATATTTTGTCTTGTATCTGACGCGTAGTGTTTTCCTTTTGCTGTTAGCAAATAAATCACTTTGATGATATTTGAGTTGAATATATCCTTTTTCGCTAATGATTTGCTCTTTGTAATAGTTATATTGCCCAGCTAAAGGATAACTAAACGCTACGTTGTCATTTGGAATATACTCATAATTGGGGGCTACTGTAAAATAGGCTCTCTTTTCTACATAAACACCTACGCCTCTATTTTTAGAAATACTTACTATCATGCGTAATTCAAGCGAATCTCCGTGGTACAGCATAGAATTAGGTTTAATCGTCAAACTTGTATGGTCTTCATTCCAATATAGAATAGTGTAGGTTTCATAACCTGTTTTTAGACTTGTCATAGTGCATCTTTCAAACCTCGTATAAAACGTATTCCCTTTATCGTCATAAAATTCAGAACCGATTGGGGTATTAAAATTTATTTTAAACGCTGTCATCACATCTACATTTTGCTGACTTTTTATATCTTCAATAACTTGTAGTTGCTTACTCGATGTATTAGTGTCACACGCTTCGCCATGCTCAAAAGTAACTTTCGTATCGCCTTTTATTGAGCCACCTAAGATATTATATTGCATCTCAATCTCACCTTTTGCAAAAACTGGATTAGGGAAGTTTACTTGCAATGGCGCAGCGGTAGCCAACGAAAACAGAGGCAATTTTGTGTTTTTGTAAGTAATCCCCACATTACCTGCTGCATAAGTCGAAGTTTCTCCCGAAGCATACCAACCATTTATGCCCAATGGCTGACCTGTATTGCTACAATTCGTCTTTTTGGCATAATTTTGCAGCATGACATCAAAATCAAGTTCCGTATTTAGGCTTGTATAAATTTTCTTTTCTTTAAAACTCATATTAAGTTTAGTGCTTGCGCCAAAAGCAAATCCACTACCAGTTGCACGTCCAATTTCATTTTGATTGAAACTATTTGGGCCAGCAATTGTACTGACATTAAGCGGCAAATTAGGCTTTTTTGGTATCGCCGTACCGATGTCCAAATACGCATTTAGGACTACATCCGAGTAAGCGTTTTCGCTTTTTTTAACTTTCGTAATTAACTCTATACGCTGATCTGGCGTACCGAGATTGACGTACCAATCGTTGGCATCAAAGTGAAAAACGCCTTGTCCAGCACCAGTTAATGTGCCGTTTGCGGCCAAAAAGTTCGCTTGCAAATTTCCATCAAAAGTCTTTTTATTAAAATTATACTTGATTTCGGTATTCGCACTGATTGGCGCATCATTAAAAGGCGTATCGTTGGTTGGCAACTGCGATGTTGTTTCGGCTACATTACTGATACTTTTTGAAGCATCGAAATTAGGCAAATTTTTGATATTAAAATCAGACATAAATCTCGAATTGCCAAGCAAAGCGATTTCGGAAATTCCACCACCTTTAGTTGCATCATTCATAGCTACATCAAGGTTTAGATGGCTACTAAATGCTCCTTCGGACACCGTTGTAAGTGCAAGTATGGCGTTTACTTTCAAGCCGATTTGCGCATTGGGTGCATACGTTGTCTTTGACAACGAAACGCCCAACGCACCGAATTTGGTAGAATCTATTGTTGTTACACTTGTATCTAAACCTAAATTTGTATTTGCACGCTCAAGATGATACGATATGCCACCGCCAAAACCTTTCAGCTGTAAGCCTTTCGTAATCGGGATTCCGTAGGTATTGTTTACTTTAGCATCGACCATAAAATAATTATATGCGTTGCTGCCATTGGTTTTTCCAAACTGAGCCAAGGCTTGCATGGGCGCATTGATGCCCGCAAATTTTGTATTCGGATAACCTCGGAATCCCCTACCCCATTGTGTCGCAACTGGATCGGCGTCGAAAAAATAAAGCTGACCCAATATACGATTTTCTTTGAAAGTCGTATTTACAAATACTTCTTTGGCCTCCGTTTTTTCAAATTCCCAATATTGATGATGGGTTGGTATAACTGTGGCGTTCAGACAAAATTGACCCTTAGCCGTAATATTTAAACCATCGCCAGGTGCAAGTTTTACGCTTGAATATAGCCGAATACCTACATTTTTAGCACCATAAGATGTTCGGTCAAATTCGTTTATTTCAAGGTCGAAACCGCCAAATTGTGCCGATGCGTTTGTTGGCAAACTGCAATATTCCAAGTTTTGAACATAAGGCATTTTGTTAGAAATGATTAGGTTTTGGAAGCTAATTTCAGGTAATCCAATCCGTGAATCAGTACTGTTGGCATCAATACTCATCTTGCCATTGAGTTTTGCCAAGGCTATTATTTTTTTTGAATATTCGTCATAACTTATCGTAATATAAGATGTTTTTTCAAGTAATATTTTTGCTTTCCAAGCAGTTGCACTCATTGCTTTTTCGGGCGTTTCTATATTAAATTGAAATTTTTGACCAATGGCAAAGGCTGAATATGCAAAACAATCGTTCCGTTTTATGTCTTTACCAGCCGACTCTTTGAATAAAGGCACATTCACGAGTCCAGAAAAATTGGCAGCCAACAGCCTATTTGATTGTACGCGCACGTTGATGTTATCCATCGAAAACGCCCAACCGCCAAGCGTGCCATCATCAAGCGAAAGTACATTTTTTTCATTTATTTCGCCTGTAAATCCAGTATTGTCAAACACAAAATCTTTGGCTTCGATTGCTAATGGTTTTGGCGCTTTTGCACCAACTGTATCTGGCAAATTTTTGATATTTCC
>JAYUJV010000554.1:0-5100 GCA_043764975.1 Saprospirales bacterium | reverse complement strand
TATTTCTGAATGTCAATTTTTTATAAATGGATATTATACTTTTCAAAATTCAAGCGGTTTCCCAAGTAATCTTGTTGAGGATTGGATATTTGACTTTTTATTATTCACTGAAAATAGATTAAAAGATATGCTTTACCCTGATGCAGAATTTGCCTTGACAGCTAATTTTTCAACAGTATTAAGACTGTATGTTAATGATGATAAAGAAAGATTAGTCATCTTTTTCAATTTATTAGATGAATTTGTAAACCTACATTCAGACTCAGATATAGCAGTATAAAACAAAAATAGGACGCAAGTCATACACTTGCGCCCTAAAAACTGTTTATTATCAAAACTATTTCTTAATTATTTTAATTCCCTTCATTTCTTTAATTTTTCCCTATTCGTCTCCTTCCAAGCGTTCGAGCAATCGGCCAGTGATGCGTAAAAAATCCATTTCGGTAATGACGCCGACCAATTCTTTCTTTTTCACGACTGGCAGACAACCAATGCGATTCGTGCGCATCTTATCCAAGGCTTCGATGATGGGCGTATCGGGCGAAATCGTAAGCGGCTTTTCGATCATGATGTCTTTTACATACAAGGCTTGTTTGTCGTCAAGTTGGCTATCATGCGTGAAGTGGCGCAACAATATCCGCGAAGTCATGAGGCCAACCAAGTTGCCTTTTTTGTCTTCTACTGGCATATAACGAATCTTGCGCCAATCCATAATCTCTGCCACGAGCTTTATGATGTCGTCTTTTTGCACCGTAAACAAGTCGGTTTGCATAAATTCCTCTACCTTCATCTTCGATGGGCGATAGCTTTTTAGGTCTTGTAATTTCGGCAACTCCCAAGTATGCACCGGCATAGATTTTTGCTGGTTTTGCGCAATCGCCGCCGTCATAACCGTCAAGGCTTCGTCAGAAGTCGTTTCTTGCATGAGTTTCGTGTAGGTGCGGAGCATCCAACGCGCGCCATTCATCTGCTTTTCGCAACGTCCTTCTATGATATCGAGGTATTTATCAATATCTTTTTTGTCAATATTTTGCTTTTCGAGACCTTGACGCGCCAACGGAAGTAATTCCTTACTCACGAGGTCTGTTGCCGAGATTTTAGAATCCTTTGTCCAGTTAAATTTGGTATCAATGCCGAATTTGGCCGATTTATCAAAATTATCTCGAATGTCTTCGTAAGACAAATGTTTCCTGATGTCACCGTATTCATCGGCCATGCCGATCATTGCGCCCAACCAAAAGGCCGCGTTTGCCATTTCGTCCACCACGGTCGGCCCAGCTGGCAACACTCGATTTTCGATACGCAAGTGCGGTTTTCCGTTCGGACTTATGCCATAACAAGGGCGATTCCAGCGGTAAACCGTAGAATTGTGAACTTGCAATGCACGTAATTTCGGCACGCGCCCAGCTTGTATCGCTTCAATCGCATCTTCATCGACTTCGCCGCCGAGCAATACTCGAAAGCGAGAAATATCTTCTTTATAAATTTCGAGCGGAGAACTATTCACCCAACCTTTTCCGAAATTGACGCGCGGACTACGCTCGCGCATGTGATCATGCGAAGCGCGCGTATCCAAAGATTGTTGGAACAAGGCAATCCGCGACTCGTGCCACAATCGCTTGCCGAACACGATAGGCGAATTGGCCGCCATCGCAATCACTGGTGCAGCGAGGGTTTGTGAGATGTTGTACATCTGCGCAAAATTTTGCGGCGTGACCTGCAAATGCACCTGAAAACTGGTGTTACAAGCCTCCAACAAAGGCGAATCGTGCGAAATATGTAATTCGTCGATACCATCCAGACGCAGTTCAATGGCGTTTTTGAGCAAATTGCTATTGATGGCTTCCATGAGCGCAAAATAACGCTCTTTCGGCGTGAGGTTGTGCAACTCCAAGTCGAATTTGCGGAGTGTCGGCAATATGCCAGTCAGTACAATCTGCGCATCCATACCATTCAGTATGTGTTGGATTTTGGCGAGGTACTCGCGTGTTTCGGCTTCCATGAGGCTCAAGGCATCGCCCACAAAAGTACGTGGTTGAAGATTGACTTCGAGGTTAAATTTTGCCAATTCGGTCACACACCAAGGGCTATCGTGCAGCTGGTCTAGCACTTCCATGTTAATACAAGCTGGCTTGTAGGTATTGTTGTGTACCAAACACATCTCTTGCTCGGCGCCAATCCGAACGATGTCGGACTCGAACCAATCGTTTTTGAGCATATACTCAACGGCTTGCACGTCTTTCAGCAAGTGCGTCGTAAATGCTTGCATGGCTGCACCTTCGTGCACTACTCCTACTTTTTGATCTCCCATTGTATATTCATTTTAAAGTGTTTTCATATTGTTTTATAGACGCATATACTTTCGTAAAATATTGATATTCAGATTGTTGTGAATGTTTTATTAAAATAAAAATATAGTTTTAGATGTATTCAATCCTTTAAGAGTTATATTATAAAAAGACGTGAAAAAGCAAATTCTTTCCAGTTTTTTGATAGAAACTCTTAAAGGATTTTAGTTTATTTTTATTGAAATAAAAAAATAAAAATACATTACCTACTCCACAAAATCATTGTGCGTTTTTACTTGCGTCCTAAATAAAAACCCAGCTATTGCGCCGAATACGAAGCCGCCAATATGCGCCCACCATGCTACACCAGATGTGTCAGAAGTGGCTGCGCCAAGTGCTGTGTATCCGTTCATGAATTGTTGCAATGCCCAGAAACCTAAAAAATACAAGGCTGGTACTTGGAATGATGTAAAAAACAACAAAAACAATACCTTAATTTTCGAGCCAGGAAACATAACCAAATATGCACCCAGCACAGCTGCAATTGCACCACTCGCACCTACACAAGGCGTGAGACTTTCTGCATTGAGTACGACTTGCGCCAAACCTGCTGCAACACCGCCCAATACGTAAAATATAAAAAAGCGAACGCTGCCAATAACGGCTTCAATGTTATCGCCAAACACCCAAAGAAACATCATGTTGCCGATGAGGTGCATCCAACCGCCATGCAAAAACATACTGGTCAGGAGGGTTTGCAAATCCACGCCATGCGAAATCTCTTGTGGGATTGCACCCCAAGTCAATACAAAATCTTGATCGCTGTCGCTGCCGACTAAGCTATATTGGTATAAAAAAACAAGTACATTTATGGCTATAAAACCATAACTGATGATTGGTTTTGAGCCACCTTGCACTTGGTCGTCTCCGATTGGGAAAAACATATATTTGCATTTTTGAACAATTTTTATCGTTTTTCCTTTATCTTTTAGAAATCAATAAAAATAGTTTTGAATCAAAAAAAATCTTTTTTTATGTATCTTTGTCTGCGTAAACTGCTTTACGTTTGTAAAACTATTTCTTTTTTTTCAAAAATTCATATTTTTCGTACTAATATTTTTTTATTCTCGATTTTTATAAAATGAATCCTCGCATTTTGAAGCGCGAGCATATATTAACAACTCAATAAATCGTTTTTTTCGACATAAATGGAAAAGCAAGAATGTACTTGGATTTTTGTGGGAGATGAAGCGCGCCGATTCAATATCAGGATGATGCATGGCCTAAAAAACGGTGAGTTTTTGCTTTATTGCAACAATCAGCTTTTGTGTTTCGACGAAAAGGTGTTTGGCACAGCCAAATATAGTTTTTTCTTAGAAGATGAGCTCTGCGAAGTGCAGCTCGATAGACAAGGTGATTTTTTTCATTATTCGTTTCACATCAATAAAAAGGCAAAAACTATGCGAAACAAAGCGCGTTCGGCTCAAGATAAAGTGCATCAGCGACAAATGTTTTATTTTTTTGGCATCTTGGTTTTGCTCGTCGTAGCAGGTCTTTTTGCAGCGCGATACATGGATAAACTCAAGTATCAACGCGATGGCGAAGCCTTCCGAAAAATGGCCAATGCAACAAGTACTGTAACGCTACACACCTCAGATGGTGGACAAACCTATACCTACACTTATCCAACTGCCGAGCAAGAAACCGTAACCCAAACCCTCGATAAGTCTAAATATGTATTGCCCGAAAACCTACACGATGGCGCTTCATATAAGATTTATTTTATCGCACAATCTCCAAAATCTTGTTGGATTGATTTTGCTGTAGAAGAATAGTGGTTGGCTTATTTTTTATAAATTATTGATTACTAGTGTAGTATACTAAATTTTCATTGTAATAAAAGGCAATAATTCCTATTTATTTAAAATTGATAAAGCCTTTTTCTTTACTTCTTCATGCGAAATAGTACGCCCTTGCTGCGAGTCAATTTTACCTGCTTCGATAGCTTTCCTTTCTTGGTCACTAATCGTGTCCGACCAATCTAAGGCTGAACTATTCAATAATTCTTCGAAAAGCAATTCAATTCTTTCTAAAATTACGTCATCATTTGTTTCGGCAACTAATTGGTGCAAATGATTTTTTCTTTCTAAAATAGCCATTTTATTAAAATTTAATTTACTACAAAAATACGCTTTTTATTGGTTTTTGCAAAAAAAATCTACCCTTTTTTCTCACAATCTACGGTCGGTTATTTCGTTCCAACATTTCCCTTTCTTCATTTGCTAACGTTCTTTCATTGTACGTTTCTAGCATTTCTTTGCTCAAATAACCTTTTTTGACGGCTTCTTCCAAATAAGTTAAATACTTTTTACGAACAATCGGCGAAGTCTGATGATGCAGCACATACCAAGGCACAGTAATTTTATCGTAGCCCACTTTTTCTATGCTTGGATAAGCATTTCCTGCCTTAAAAATGCTATCTACTTTTACCAAATTAAGCGAATCTAGTAGTTTTTGTTCTGCCCATCTTTTATTTTTGCCATTCAAATAGCCATTCATAAACGGAAGACCTCTTATTGCTTGGTCTTTTTTCATAATCTCTTTTAGCCGCGCAACCATTTTTTTGTCTATTTGAGTCGTGTCTAATTTTGATTTCAAAATCGCTTCCTTTTTCTGATAAGCCAATGTTTTCTCTTGCTGCTTGATATAAAATTGCTCAAGTGACACCTTTTTTTCAGCTTCTTTATATACTCTTTCCCAACGCACAGAATCCATCCTTATAAATGATACTGTCAGCGTACCTTTTTTGTGC
>JAYUJV010000553.1:0-5104 GCA_043764975.1 Saprospirales bacterium | reverse complement strand
ACACACTGTTTTAAAAAACATTTTGCAAAAGTAAAAAAATATATGCAGCTTTTTTATTTTAAATCATCAGAAAACAATTTTGTCTTTTTTGATGAAGAAGAAACTCGACACTTATTGGTATTGCGCAAGCAAGTTGGCGACATTATTAATTGTACCGATGGCAAAGGAAATTTGTATAAATGTGAACTCGTAGAGGTTTCTAAAAAGAAAGTAAACGCCTCAATCATAGAACTCATCGCGGTACAACAGCATAAAAGTGTGGTGCATATCGCGATTGCGCCGACTAAAAATATAGATCGTATAGAATGGTTTTTGGAAAAAGCAACCGAAATTGGTCTTGCTGCTGTGACGCCAATCTTGTGCAAAAGATCCGAACGCAATAAAATTAGGCTCGATAGGCTCGATAATATTTTGCTTTCGGCTATGAAGCAATCGCTTCAATATCAAAAACCTGAATTGTCGGATTTAACTGATTTTCAGCACTTTATAAAAAATATTCCGAGCGAAACCATCAAACTCATTGCGTATTGCAACGACGATAAAGTCGCCGCCATAAAAGATGTATATACCATCGGAAAACCTGTTGTGATTTTGATTGGACCCGAAGGCGATTTTACGCCCGAAGAAGTGAAGGCAGCTTTTGCAGGAGGTTTCGTAGGCGTCACGCTCGGCCCCACTCGATTGCGCACCGAAACGGCTGGCCTAATGGCCTGTATGGAATTGGCGTATCTGAATCGTTAAGATGCCAATTACCAATTGGCAAACACTAATCTATTTGCGCCAATTCCTTATTGTTATTTCGGACTCAATCCATTGAATATCATAGCGATAACATTCTGAATCACAGCGGTTTGTGTAAGGCTTCGGCTTGGTTTGTACCAGAAATGTATCCACCGAATAGACGTAAAAATCATGTAAAACGTAACGGTAGGGTCAATCTGACTAAACTCGCCTTGCTCTATTCCGTCTTTGATAATATCCATGAACTGGCGTTCATAATTTTTTCTATTTTCCAGAAAAGAACTCAAATGTGGCTCGCTCAAGTTGCGCCATTCGTTGTTGAATATCGTGACAGACGTCACGTCTTCCATGGCCACTTGCACGTGGTATTCGATGAGTGCTTTTAGTTTTTCGGTATTGGTGGTGTTGCTCAACATCACATCTTGCATTTTTAAATTAAAATGCTCCACGTTTTTGAGGCAAATATCCTGCAAAATCTCTTCTTTTGAGCGTATGTGACTATACAAACTCGATACCTCAAGCCCAACCGCAGTCGCCAAAGTACGCATACTCGTTGCTTTGTAGCCTTTGTCGCGAAACAAAATAGCCGCCGCATTGTATATGTTGTCTTTTTGTACACTCATACTTTAAAAGAAATTAAAAAATGAAGGGAATTAAAAAAATGAACATAATAAATTGATTGTCAATCTATTATGTTCATTTTTTATTAGTCAAAATTGTCAGTTAGTCATATTGTCGGTTAGTCTTTGAAAGTCAAACCTCAAAATATCTAAATTATAATTAAATTTATTTACTTAAAATATTGATAACCAATATATTGGCTTAATTATTTTAATTATTTTAATTATTTTAATTATTTTAATTTTCTTAATTTTTTAAAAAACTACTTCCCTACTACTTCCACCTTCTTACGGCGCGTTTTGAACATCTCGACCACATCTTTTTCTTTCAAAAAGTTTTGATCTACGAAATTCACAGCCACGAATTTTTTGATGTCTTGGTAGTCACGACCACGCTTATCGGTGTAGTGTTTGAGCGAAGCAACGACGTAAACTAAACTGATGTCTTCTACACCTTGATTAAACAATTGGTTGCCGAATACTTTCATATACGCCACAAATGTCTTGTTGATTTCAAAATATTCAGTGTATTTTTTATGATCCAAACTCGCCATAAATGTCTTGAAATAATTCAAAATATTGCGACGCAAACACTGATTGATGCTCGAAAGTCCTTCATATCGGTTATGAAAAACATGAACTTTGTCTATCACTTCTTCATGTACATAACCTTTTGTGAATATTTCTTCCGTAAGTGTGTAATAATCCGTGAGGTCGTCCGCCACAGACTTGTCTATGAAGTTGAAAACACGTTGGTCACATTCGCCAGTTATTGGCAAATCTGCTTTATAAACGTCTAACAACCAATCGAAATACCACTCTAAAAAGTTAGCGTTTTCTTTTCTTTCTTTTTCAAAAATAGCTGAAAAAGCAGCCGTTTCACTTTGGTCAATTTCAAAATAATTCATGAAAAAGGCCATCGTTTCTACGTGTTCCACCGTACCGATGAATGCAGGATTTTGGATAAACTCCATCATCTGCTGCTTGAAACTGCTGTTGTCGAGTTCGCGACCGATACGTTGTGTCAAAAACAGTTTCATACTCGGATAAAGCGTTTTCAACTCCGAAGCCGTAGTCGGAAAATCGCAAGAGTAAAAAATATCCGCTTTGAACTGATTGAGGTAACGGCCATGCGCCGCCAAACGTTCATTGTCGAAACGGTATTTATCTATTTTGTTATTTTGCAAATAATAACGGATGCGTTTATTTTCAAATTCAGCGATGGTATTCGTGATCCAAATATCGCTACTGAGCATAAAACCAGTCTGAACGGTTTGACCAATTCGCTTCTTCAATAATTCAAAATTCGCTGATTTACAGATCGTTACGAGTATATCCTTGAAATGATCTTGCGGACGGTTATACTTCAAAGTCGTAGGATTCACGTCGCCGCGCAATACCGAATAAGCCAAAATCTTAGGCAAAAACAAACCCTCGAAAGCCGTATCCATCAATATGGTCTCGAACGAAATCAGTTGCAAAGGGTGTTCTTTGGCCACTTCGCCATATAGCTCGGCAATCAACGGCTCGTAGCTATCTTGCAAGGCACGAAAATCTTCCTCTTCTTCGGTATCTAAAAATTGCTGCAATTGCTCGCTTTCTTGGATCGAACCCGCAATGGCTTCTAACTGCTCCACATAATCTTGATGTAGGTCTAACATGACTTGTATTTTTAAAAGCAAACCTGATAGTGACATTTAAGGCACTATCAGGCTTGATAAATAATAATTGTTAAATTATATTTGATAAATATGCCACAAAAATACACTTTTATTGTGGATTTACAAATTATATTGGTTTTTTTATTTTAAAAAACAAAATTCATACCTTTGCCAAAAAAAACATGACGCAACCAACTGCACGACGCGTATATTTTGAAAATCTGAACGCCATACGATTTTTTGCAGCGTTTTTGGTCATCGTGACGCACGTAGAGCAACTAAAAGGCACACTCAAATTACCGAATCGTTGGGCAGATCCGTGCATCGGTTTGCTTGGCGAATTGGGCGTAATTTTGTTTTTTGCCTTGTCAGGTTTTCTGATTTCCTACCTACTTTTCGTAGAGCAACAAGTGACAAACGACATTAGCATCAAATATTTTTATATACGTAGAATATTGAGGATATGGCCTTTATACTTTTTTGTAATTGCGCTTTCCTTGTTTGTACTGCCGTTTGTGCCGCTATTCACATGGCCTGATTTCGATCGGGCAACGGTTTGGTATGACTTGGGTTACAAAATCGTGTTGTATATCCTGATACTGCCAAACCTCGTTTTGACCTCGGTTGGTATCGTGCCGTATGCCTTCCAAACTTGGTCGATTGGCGCCGAAGAACAGTTTTATTTGGTGTGGCCGTTGCTCGTCAAAAAAGTAAAAAATAAGTGGTGGTTGATGTGGTCGGTCATCATCATATATATAGGTGTCAAGTTTTTGAATCCTTTGCTGTTGCCGAGTGGCAACGCTGCCACTATTTTCAACAATTTCTGGAACACGACGCCGATAGATTGTATGGCGATTGGTGGCTGTTTTGCCTTGCTGATATTTGAAAACAATGCTTTTACGAACAAAATAAAGACTTTTATTTTTCAAAAAAGCCTACAATGGTTTGTCTTGATACTGAGCATCGTTTGCATCTTGAACGGCGTAAAAATCCCTTATTTCAATTACGAATATTATGCGCTGTTGTTTAGTATCTTAATCGTGAATTTTGCAGCCAACGAGCAACGTATTTTTTCTATGGAGCATCGTCTTAGCAATTATTTGGGCAACATTTCTTATGGGCTTTATATGTATCACCCGATAGCTATTGTGTTGTCTATCAGGATTTTACAATACTTAAATTTGTATTTTGATGTGTTGCTTTATCCTATTTCGCTATTGGTGGCTATCGTGATGGCGAGCGTTTCTTATCATTATTTTGAAAAATATTTCATTGATAAAAAAGAGCAATATACGAAGGTGTTGAGTGGGAAAAGTAAATGCTAAAGCATTTTGTAAATACAACTTAAACTTTGGTGTTTTATTCAAGTCCAGTATAAATTGGCAATATGCAAAAGGCAATTTTTGACGAAAGCAATTGCTTTTTTGTTTTTATCCATAGTTTTTGCATATTGCTTTTTGCCTATTGTCCATTGCCTATTAAATACGACCTCAAATACTCGAACCTTGGCGTTAGATCGCCGTTGTGGACGATAGAGGCGTTTTGTAAAATATCAGAATCATCGAAATGCAGTAACTCTGGCAATACTTTTTCGACGAATTGGCGACCAAAAAAATCGGACGCGTCGCGCGGCAATTCGTTGGGCAAGTTGTCAATCGACATCACATCTATACCGTCTAAAATATAAGGCGCAGTTGCGAATTCTGTTTTGGGATTGTAGCCAAACACAGGCTCGGCAATCGTAGTAGAAAACAAGGTACTCGGCACCGAAGCCTCTGGCGCAATGTCGCACGTGACATCGGCGATGACTTGTATGTTAAAATCGTGCGCTTTCATGTCTTTTTTTGTAAAAAAAGCAGGCGCTTTCGGATCCCAATAAATACCGTTTATAAAAATATCGGACACCATGGCGTAAGGCGCAAATGTGCTTTCGTAAGTGTCGGGTTGGGCATAAAAATCGGTGCGCGAATATTCGCCACCATTTTTGGCCTTCACATAATGCTTGGCGTGCAACTGCGTAAAAACTGGATCTTTATAGACACGATTCAGAAAATCTTGCGGCGAAACTTGCTTAAAACCCAT
>JAYUJV010000552.1:0-5106 GCA_043764975.1 Saprospirales bacterium | reverse complement strand
GCTGCCGCTTCATTTTTCCAACCTTTTAGGTCACTGATGTGGTTCCAAATCAAACCATCTTGCTTGATGGCATCTGTCCATCTTGTTTTGTCGCTATCGAGGCTCACACTCAAGATGTCAAAACCTTTGCTGTGGTATTTGTTATACATGGCTACCACGTTTGGATTTTCGCGACGACAAGGGCCGCACCAGCTTGCCCAAAAATCAATCAACAATACTTTTCCACGCAAATCATTGAGGCTCAATGGTTTATCTTCAGGTGTTTGTTGCGTAAAGTTTGGTGCTTCAGCGCCTGGTATAAAGGTACGTTGCTGATCTAAATATGCTTTTAACTGACCAGTTACGCCAGGTTCTTCGCCATTGTATAGCTGACAATAACGGTCGCCAAACGTAACCAAATTGAGGTGATTGCGCGCAATTAGGCTCGTGATAATGCCACCAAGCGCATACTTATAAGTGCGTGAAGTTTTAGGAATCGTACTCAATGCCTTTTCGACGTATTCTTTATGCACCGCATCGGGCAAACCAAAACTATTGAGGGTATTCACGTAAGTTCTGAATGATTCAAAAACTGGTGGCATATCTTGATAAGCCTCGTCTTTGAAGTCCACGCTATGAAAAAACTCCTTAGCGTAATAATCCATTTCGCTGCTATGTATCGCTTTTTTGTTGTTTTGGTAGCTATAAAAAGTACTCAAAGCAATGTGTTTACCCATAAAAGGATTGACGCGCGTCATCGAATCCAAGAAATGTGCCTTGCGTTTATCTACTTCGAGTAGTTGCTTATCGAGTGCCGCAGTTTTTTCGGGCATACCTTGTACGAGCTGATATTCCTTCACGATTTGCTCGTTATCGAATGCCAACAAATTGATGCGTTTGTTCACGCCATCAAATTGAGCGTTTATTTTTGAGTTTTTGACCACTGCTTTTTTCCATTCGTAGCAATTGGCTTCTATTTCTACGTTGTCTTCTGTGCCGAGCAATAACGCACGAACATCTTGTAACGTGCTGCCCAAAAAGTAAAATTGCGGTTGTTTGGCCTTCGGCAACGTAAAAGAATAACGATTCCGATCACCAGCTGCTGACTTTGCCGTTTTGATTCTGCTGAATACGATACCATCAAATTGATATATGTTGATTGAATCGCCTGGGCAATTTTGTATATTACAAATTACATTGATTTCCTTGGGTACATTGTTGGCTTTCGAGCCGATACTGCAAAAAATACTTGCGATAAACAGTAAGCCGTTCAGCCAATTTTTCATTTTTTATGATTTTGATTCAATGATAAAATAACAGTAACTACTTAGCCATTTTGTAAGATGTAAATAATTTTTCTTTTCTTTGATTTTTCGTTTCAATAAGCAATGGACAATAGGCAATTTTAAAAACTAAGCATTTTATAAATGCCCAAATCTAAATTTTGCTTATTGCTTATTGTCTATTTTAAACGAAAAATTATCAAAAGCTATGAAACTTTAACCCACTTACTAAACACCTAAGTTTTTACCAATAACAATTTATAGTGCAAAATTAAAGCTATCTAAGTTGTAATGTTCTTAAAATATCGTTAATTATTTATTGATGCTTAAATTTTAATACAAACATGATATATTTTTATTTATAAATAATTAATAATCAATGTTTTATATTTTATTTTAATAAAAAAACGGTTCTTTTATTTTTAATTATTTTAATAAAAAAACTTTTAAACCTAAACTTGAGTTCAAAATCGTAGCAAATTTTAAGCATAATCTATGATACAACCAATCGAGCGCGCCAAAAACTCGCCAAACTGAACACCGCTACCAAATCCCAAATTCCCCACCAAGCCGTGACCATAGCCATGCCGCCAATGCCGTTGAAGAAATTAAAGACCAATATCATGCCCAAAGCCGTATTGTGGATGCCGCTTTCGATGGCAATGGTACGCGAATCCACGAGATTGAGGCGAGCAGCTCGCGCTGCCCAATAACCCAAAAACATGGCCATAGCATTGTGGAAAGCAACCAAAAAGAAAATCTTATCCAGATGCTGACGTGCAATCTGCCAATTTGCCAAAAATGCGCCAATGATGATGCCAAAGAAAATAACCAACGCCAATACGTTCACCGTTTTTTTGATACGCGCCATAAAATCAGGAAAATAATGACGCAAAACCAAGCCAATGACCAATGGCAACACAATTACTTTGGCAATAATGGCCACTACATCGAAAAAACCAATGTAGATATTCGCAATTTCCGTACTTTTGTCGGGTAAAAATTGCGCCCAAAAATTAAACACCAACGGAGTAGAAATCGCCGCCCCAAGTGTTATAATAGAGTTCAATGAGATTGACAACGGTAAATTGCCTCTCGCATGATTGGTCATAAAGTTCGCCATGTTGCCACTCGGACAAGCCGAAACCAAGATGAAACCCAACGCAACGGTTGCACTCGGTCGAAACATATAAATCATGGCCATCGTTAAAACTGGGAACAAGACATATTGGCTAAAAAAACCAACAAACATAGGTTTGGGATTTGAAAAAAGCGTCTTAAAATCGCTGATATAAATATCAAATGACACGCTAAACATCAAAAAACCAAGCGCGAGGTTGAGTATTTCGAGCTGTTTTGGGTCGAAATGTATTTTTACTAAATCTAAAGAATCCATTGTTTTTCGTTTATGCCATAAAAATACGTTAGTTTATATTTTTATTGTAACTACTCAGGCATTTTTTTGAGAATAATTTAATATTTCGTTTTCTGATTTATTACTCCGTTTTAATTAGCAATAAGCAACAGGCAATTTTCAAACGAAAAATTGCAATAAAGCAGAAATCTAAATTTTGCTTTTTGCCTATTGCTTATTTTAATGCGTAATGAATGAAAAACTATAATTCAATTCCCTTTCGATAAGGCTAAATAGTTGCTTTTTATTTTAAGAATGATGAGAAAAAAAATCAAATTTGTTTCGTTTACTTTGCTTTTTGCTTGGCTTTGCTTCGTATATTCGGGTTGTTATTACACCACTTTTCGCCTTTCGGACTCCAAAACAAAGGCTTATTTCGTAGAAAAAGGATTAAATGTAAACCTTAATTATTATGAAACACAAGGTCGTAAAATCCGTTATGCAAGCATCGGTTCGGATTCGCTACCGACTATACTTATGATACATGGCGCACCAAGTTCACTCAATATCAATATGCGTTTGTTGAGCGATTCTACTTTGTTGAATCACGCTCGCTTGTTTGCGCTGGATCGCCCAGGTTATGGTTATTCGGGATTGGGCGATGCCGTCACGTCCATTGAGCAACAAGCGCAAATGATGATTCCGTTGCTGGAGCAAATCCATAAAAATGGAAAGCCGATTGTGTTGGAAGGCATTTCGTTTGGCGGGCCAATTTCGATCAAAATTGCAGCCCTTCGTCCCGATTTGGTGGACGGTATTTTGCTCGGTGCGCCAGCCATTGCGCCAAAACAAGAAACGTATTTCGATATTTCGTACCCGATGCGTTGGCCAATTGTGAAGTACTTGTTTCCACGAATGTTGCGTGTGGCAACCGACGAAAAATGGGCGCACCAAGCCGAACTCGAAGAACTATTGCCCGATTGGGAAAAAATAAAAGTACCTATTATATATGTGCAAGGCGAAAATGACGAAATCGTGAATCCCGTTACTACACCTTCATTTGCAAAACATTATTTGACGAATGTAAAGTATTTGGAGATTATCATGATACCAAATCAAAAACATTTTTTGACTTATCCGCAACATCAATTATTGGTCAATAAACTAACAGAATTGGTAAAAATGGTTTCCAAAAAATAATTATCTTTTAATTTTTTAATTTTTTTTTAAATTAAATTATTAATATTAAAATAAAAAATAGATATTTAACCATAAAATCAAATTTTGTAAACAAATATTTAAACAAAATGAAAGTAGAACATTTCAAATGGCACTCTCCAAACCTTAGTGGAGACATAGAAATGATGGTATATGGCCATGCAGGTTTGCCGATGTTGATTTTCCCGACCACTATGGGGCGCTATTACGAATCTAAGGATTTTCATTTGATAGATAGCGTGAGTTGGTTTTTAGATCAAGGTTTGGTGCAGATTTTTGCGGTGGATAGCATCGATAAACACAGTTGGTACAATCGTAGCATACACCCAAGCGATAAGGTTAAAAACCATATTTGGTACGACAAAATGCTAAAAGAAGAAATCGTAGAGCGCATCCGACACAACACGCCAAGTAGAAAAGTGGGTATGGCAGGTTGTAGTTTTGGTGGTTTTCATGCAGCCAATTTTGCCTTTCGTCACCCCGAAGTCGTGAGCCATCTATTCACGATGAGTGGTGCGTTCGAGGCCAAATCTTTTATGAATGGTTTCTATGACGAAAATGTATATTTCAATACGCCAACCGATTTTGTACCAAGTTTGCAACACCCCGATTTGTGGAATATGAAAATCATACTCGGCACTTCTGAGTGGGATATTTGCAAAGAAGCCAACGTGAATATGTCGAATATATTGACCTCGAAAGGCGTGGCGCACTGGCTCGATGAGCGTCCGCAAGCCAAACACGATTGGCCAGTTTGGAGAGAAATGTTCCCTCATTATTTGTCTTTGATTTGAAAAAATGAGTTAAAATAGTTGATTGGTTAAATTAACAAATTAGTCGATTGAGATTCATAAAACATTGATTATCAATTGAAAACAAATACTATAAATTAGTATTACAAAATTATTTGATAAAAATGAAGTATTAAAAAATGCTTAAAACCCTTCAAGGGTTTCTGACAATAAACTTGAAAAAATTGCTTTTTTACGTCATTTTATCAAAATAACCCTTGAAGGGTAGGGTGTACAAAAGTGTAAGAAAAGGATGTGTCCATTTTTAGAGATTAAGTTACCAAAAATAAGTTAAAAAAAAGGAAGATAAAAGTAAAAAGAGCCACCTCTAAGATTTAATTTTGTGTGTCAAATACATAAAAAATCAAGAGATGGCAAATATTGAGAACAAACATACAAAACGACTATTGAATTGGCAAGCGAAAGCGAAAAAAAGAGGTCAAGAAGGCAAGCGATTGCGAGCGCAAAATAAACGGCTACA
>JAYUJV010000551.1:0-5117 GCA_043764975.1 Saprospirales bacterium | reverse complement strand
GCAGGTGGCGGTGGTGTGCATCGCGATTGGTACGTATATAGCGTCATAAAAGTACTCGAATTGACGCTCAATAATCGCCTTGGTTTTCAAGAAAAACTAAACGAAAATCAGACTTTTTACGCCTATAATGCAAGCAAACGTGCGCAAGCGTGGGTGAAGTATTTGGATAAAAAGTGAGTTGGGAATTATTATTATTAATCACATATTATAAATAAAAATATGAAATACGCACTATTACTTTTACCAATTTTGCTCACATCCTGTGCTGCAATTGTGTCAGATTTGAACCGAAATGCGGTTGCAGATAGGCCTTATGACTTGAATAAACTTATTGAAAAAGATGGTAAATGCTTTAAATATTGTAAATCGAGTGACAAATATAATGTCGAAAAACTTGTTTTGCCAATTTATACTGGTCAAGATAATTTGGTTGTGCTTGATTCTGTACTTTTGCAAAAAAAGGCCGCTAGTACAGATTGGGTACAAAAAGGAGAACTTTGGTGTTTGGTTGAAAAACCTGGTATTTATGAAAAAGTGATTTACTTAAGAGATACGCTCAAGTTTAGGGATTTTAAATACAAGACTTTTGAAAATAAAGGAATGTCAAAAAGAGGTGGAGTCTTGGAATTGACCGAAATTGTATGCCTTGAAAATCAAGACGCCAAATTATGTATGAAAATTAGCCTTGCGCTTCGCGATAAAGGTTATATAAAAGACATAACTGCCACAAATGATGTAAATTTTAAAACGGCTACAAAAAAATATATTGATGACAATAATTTGCCAAAAGATGTCATTTCGATTGCATTATTGGATCATTTAGGCGTAAAGCAATAGCGATTTTTTAAATTAGAAAACTTCGAAATATGAAAAAACTTATATTTTTCTCTTATATCATTCTCTCTGCTTGCTCTATTCAAAAAACTAAGACAAGCGATGAAATTTATTATCCGCAAGACAATAAATGTTTCGAAATGTGTATGGCACCAGACATTTATAGTGTCGAAAAAGTAATTTTGCCAATATATAATGGTAAAGACATAAAAGTGCCTTTTGGAACTATTGATTTATTGATAAAAGATATTCATACAGGATTCGTTAGAAAAAACGACGTTTGGTGTCAAATTGATTTGCCGCCTACTTATCAATCAATTGTGTATTTGTCAGACACCATCAATTATCGTGATTTTGAATATAAATCGTTTGATAAACGAACTTTAGTGAAAAGTGGCAATTATACGGCATCGTTTGAGGTCGTTTGCAAGAAAGACTTGACCGAAAGTTTATATTTCAACATCAGTACATTATTAGTCAGCAAAGGTCACTTAGAAGTTCGTTATGACCGTATGAATCCTTTTTTTCAGAATGCAATAACCAATTATTGTAGAGAAAATGACTTGCCAGTTGGCAAAATAACTGTTGCTATGATGAAGCAAATGGGGATTGAGTATTAATGAAATATTAATATTGAAATCGCTTTTTTTGCTTAACTTTGCATAAAATAACTTTAAAATGGCAAGTTCTGACATAACTTTTCCAATTTTATTTGAAAAATTTGGCATCGAGCAACAAAGCGCCTTAGTTTTTGATCCTAAAAACATCAAATCAATTTCGCCGTCTGCTCGGTTGCGACAAGACATAAAAGATGGGCAATTGATGCCTTTATATTCTGAAAAAGCAAAATCAGAAGCGTTGATTTATCCGATTATCAGAGAAATTAAGAATCGAAATCCGCAGATTAGTGTTTTTTCAGGCTACACTTTTAATGTAAATGGCATTTTGAGTGGCGCACCCGATTTTATGATTGCAGCAAAACCCAATCTGATTGAACCTCAGCGTCCGATTTTTTGCATGATTGAAAGTAAAAATAAAGCGCCAGATGAAGGTTATGCTCAATGTGCAGCCGAAATGTTTGCTGCGAAATGTTTTAATGAACAGATGAATGAGCCTGTTGAAGTCATTTATGGAGCTGTGACAAATGCCTTCGAATGGGTGTTTTTGAAGTTAGAAAACAACACAATTTATGTAGATACGCAAAGACATTATTTGAATGAATTGCCAAAATTACTCGGCATTTTTCAACATATAATTGCTCAAATTTGATTATAAAATACTGACAATAAAGCTATTATTTTAATTTTTTTAATTTCCTTAATTTTTTTAATTTCTTAATTTCAAGATTTGTATTTCATTATCGCCATCATCGCATTTGCGGCTTCTATGCTGACTTTTTTTAGCGGCTTCGGATTGGGTACAATCTTGACGCCAGTTTTCGCCATTTATTTCCCTATCGAAATAGCGATAGCCATGACGGCCGTCGTACATTTACTCAACAACGTGTTCAAATTCGGCCTTACATTTCGACATATCGAAATGCAAACGTTGTGGCGTTTTGGGATTCCTTCAATTTTAGGTGCTTTTTTAGGGGCATATATTTTGACGCAACTATCTGACAATCAGATATTTGGAACGATTGAGTTGTTTGGTAAAACGCGACAAATTACGCTGATAAAACTAATTATCGCGATTGTAATGTGTGTTTTTGCACTAATAGAGTTGATTCCATATTTCAAGAAACTGACTTTTAAGCATCAATATTTGAGTATTGGAGGACTTTTGAGTGGATTTTTTGGTGGATTGAGTGGACATCAAGGTGCGCTGCGCAGTATGTTTTTGGTAAAAGGCGAATTGACGAAGCAGCAATTTATCTCGACTGGCATCGTGATTGCTTGTTTGGTGGACATTACGCGATTGATTTTTTATAAATCCACATTTCAATATTTTAACTTTTTTGAACAAAAAAATTACCTTTTCGCCGCTTTAATTCCGGCTATCATTGGTGCATATTTTGGTCATAAAATGATTGAAAAAGTAACCATTCATCAAGTACAAAAAATAGTGAGTTTCGGATTAATTTTGATTGCTTTTGCTTTGGGTTTGGGGATTATTTGAGTTTTAAAACAGCTTATTTCCAAACGCTGTCTGCGTTGAAGTTTCAAGAATAAATTTTTTAAAATAAAGTTCTTATAAAAAAATTGTGGACCGAAGTCAATGTGATTATTTACTAGTCAATCATTTTAAGGTATTAATTATGAGAGTATTAAATATTGTATTTTTTGAAATGTTTAATAAGTTCACGATTATTTTATTATAACGACTTGAATACTTAATACTTGAATACTTAATACTTTTGACGAATACAAAAAACTAACTAAACTATTTATTTATACAAAAAATTTAAAAGTACCAAAAATCAAAACACAATTTCCATCGCAATATCTGCTCGTTCGTAAGGCGTAACGAAATTTTCAACTTCTAGGAAACCCAATTTTTTGTAAAGTGTCAAAGCTGGGATGAGCCTTCGATTCGACTCTAAATATACACGAGTTGCACCGATTGATTTTGCAAAATCTACGCAATGTTTACCAATAAGATAGCCGATTTTTAGCCCTTGATAATCTTCATGTACCGCCATTTTAGCTAGTTCGTAAGTACCATTTTCTGACTTTATCAAGGCACAAGCACCTACAATTTTATCATTATATTGAGCAAAAAACACAAATCCACCTTTGTCTATTATATATGTTTGCGCATGATGTAGCGCATCAATATCGCTTTGTTCTATCTTAAAATATTTTTTAATCCACGCTTCATTCAGATTTTTAAAATCTTCTGCATAGCGAGATTCAAAATCAATTATTTTTATCATTTATTTTTATTTATAATTAATTCATAATCAATTGTTTATAAATAGTTATATCTTGTATATCGTTAAATATTTTAAATTAACATAATAGTTATACCAAAGTGCATACGGTTTTACTCTTTTTATTTAAAAGCAAATATTACTTATTTTAACACGAATTTCACTCTAATTTACGAATTACACGAATCGTAGATAAATAATTTCACTAATTTTGAAACTTACGTTTCAATCCGAAACGTAAGTTTTAGCGAAAAGGGTAAAATCTTATGCAATACAGTACAATTTATAAATTTGCCGTTACATTTTAAAGTCCCTTCTTTGGAGGGATTTAGGGAGGTCGCTTTCTAATTGTCTTACTTTATCAACACTTCTTTTTCAATAAATTCTACACCATATTGTTTTAATTCTTCCAAAACTAGTTCGTAAACTTCGGGCATAGTCGGAATATTCACGCCAGTAGTATTGATGTTTCCGAGCATCAAATTTTTGACAAAAATGGCCAATGGCAAACCGACCAATTTACCCATAGCAGTTATATGTGAATTTTCGCCTTTCATCGACATAGTGCTAGTTGCCAAATATTTTTTACCATTCAGAACGTATTCAAACTCGTGTTGCATGATAACCATATCTTTATCGCTTGGCTTCATAGCCCATTTTTCAATCAAAATACTTTCCAAAATCTGAGCTGGCGAAGCGCGTTCCATTTTGATTTTCTTTTTGCTAAAAAGTCCCAAACTATCCAGTTTTTCCATCACAACGGAGTCAGTAGTTGTGCCGACCAATTTAGCGATGCGATCGCGCACAGAGCCTTGTGTACTTTTGCTCACATACGCCTCCATGAGTTCATGAAAAGTCATTGATTCTGAATCCACGATAGGGTACGAAGCGTCCGTCAAACCTATTTTTCGGAGTGCGTTCCAAGCCTCGCAATAGCCTTTGTGGCGCAATGTTCCGCGTATAATATTTGGAATATCGGCGATACCATACGACTCACGATACAACAATGAATCGCGATTGGCATACATCTCAAATTCGCCAAGTCCTTGAATATCAACGAGTTCGAATTGCGTGAACAAGCGATTGTAAGGTATATATTTGTGTTTTCCGTTTTCGAGATATTGCGCCGTACCTTGACCAGCCAACACGACATTGCGCGGATTCCAACTGATTTTGTAATGCCACGGATTGTCGTCACTTTCGGGCGCGACGACCCCCCCAGTATAAGAACGAAAAGATTTGAGTCGTCCGCCTTTGGCGATGATTTCGTCAATTTTTTGCTTGCCGCTCATGTGGTCGATGCCAGGATCGAGCCCCATTTCGCCCATAAAAATCAAGGCGCGTTTGCGGGCTTCGTCGCCCAACGCATAGAGTTGTTTGGAGATATACGACGCGGTGATGAGGTGTTTTT
>JAYUJV010000550.1:0-1938 GCA_043764975.1 Saprospirales bacterium | reverse complement strand
TTCTATCCAAACCTGCATTGGCAACTGGCGGCGTATTGCCTGTTGTACTCACGAGCGCACAAGTTTTACCATTGCCAGTATTGATAAAAGTTAAAAACTGCGTAATATTTACAGCATGATAATAAGGATCGCTATCGTTTTGCATATTTGGCGGACAAACGCCTGCATAACTCATTATCGTAGCACCACTCAATACTTCGTAAGCAGTACTCTTGCTGATATTGCCACTACAATCATTGTTGTAAGAGTGTGTGCAACCGAATTGGTGACCCATCTCATGCGCAACTATATTGACGATAAAACCTGGCCCAACTGGTTTGCCTGGATGTCCACTATTGGCACGTGCTTTTCCGCCACCACAAGGGCTTTGAAGTTGCGCGATACCACCGCCAGCCATCGTGAACAAGTGTCCGATGTCATAACCTGATGTACCAATCTTCAAATCTGTATTTGTCTGATGCTCATCTAACATCAAAACAGTGCTATTATTTGAATATGGATCGCCACCTGCACTGGTGTATATCAAATTATCTGTATTGCCAATCAAAATTAATTTTGTAGAGGCTTCGCGTGCAAAAATAGCGTTCAACTGGTTTACAGCCGTTGTGAATGCTGCCAATACACTTGTTTTTGTACCACCATGATACGTACCATATTCGCCTGTACAACCAAGTGCCAAACGATAGTTGCGCAATTTACCATCGCCAAAACGCGCATTGCCCGCTTCTGCTTGTTCAAGCAAATCGTCGAGGTGCGGATCATCTTGTGTGCCACAAGTTACGCCAGTACGATCAAAAGGCAAGTCTTTTTTATTAAAAACGATATGAAAAGGGCTATTCGTTTTTGAGTAAGGTGCAATCAAAAACGAACCTATTTTGTTCGACAACACCATGGCATTGAAGCCACGTGAAGTGACATCAAAACGAGTGGTTGCCGTAGGATCTTCTACCGATATACCCGAATAAGTATGTATCAAAGGATATTTATCCGAAAGCGCACGCTCCATGATTGGCGACTCTACCACTTTGAAGTGCATCGTGTTACCGTCAGGCATCGGCAACTCAACCGTGATGGCAGAAGCCGTAGCGTTGTCGCTATTTTCCATTGGTGCAAGCGACAATTGAGCCATCATACGTGTCATATCAATATTGACGACACGATAAGCGGTCGGAATCAACTCACGCTGACTTTGCGCAACTTGTATTTTTGATTCTATGGCATCTTGCCAAATTTTTTGAGCGTTTATCGTGATATTGCCACAAAACAATATCAATACCGCGAGTAGTATTTTTTTCATATAACTTTGAACCGTTAATAGAAGTGAGATAATTATAAATAATATTAAAAACTATACGAAGATAAGAAATCCTTTTCTTGCTTAATCAATTTTGTGCATTTATTATTTCAAAAAACCTGAATTGCGCAAACCGAAAAAAAATCACACATTATATAGATGATTCTTTTTCAGAAAAAGTTGCTTAGTCATTTTTTTATTTCTAAAATTTATTTTTGACCTTTACGTTTTAAATGCTATCTTTATATGGGATTAACAATGTGGGCAGCGTTCATTTTTTCAAGTAAATTATAATTTTCACTCAAAGATGACAAGAATTTGTTCAGGTTATTAATGTTCTACATTTGACAGAGCTGAGCAGTTCTTGATTGCTGAATTACATTGCCTCTCAAGAAAACCTACCTTGTGGTTGTTGTGTGGCTGTTCCTGTAAGGAATTTTGATCAGCATTGTTTGTAATGATCCTATATCAATTCAAAGACTCTTGCTTACCTTGTTTTCATTGACAATAAAACCAAACCAAACACCATAATTGAATCCTTTCTTTGTTGAAACAGCTACATGTGAGTTCTTCATTACTGAGATTATGTACTCACTATATATTAGACTACATGCTGACTATAGTAGACATTAAAATCACTTCAT
>JAYUJV010000549.1:0-5138 GCA_043764975.1 Saprospirales bacterium | reverse complement strand
TATCGAAATAATCCGAAGCGTAAAGCTCTTGTTTCCAATCAAAACCAAGCCATTTCACATCTTCGCGGATACTATCTACGTACTCTACATCTTCTTTGACGGGATTGGTATCGTCAAAACGCAAATTGGTTGCGCCGTCGTATTTTTTTGCCAAACCAAAATTTAAACAAATCGACTTCGCGTGACCAATGTGTAAATAGCCATTCGGCTCAGGCGGAAAACGCGTCAATATTGTTTTTCCTGGATTTTCTGTAAGCCACTTTTCTACAATTTCTTCTATGAAATTTAATGATTTTTCGGCTGTTTCTGTATTGTTGGACATATATTATTGATTGTCAGTGGTTTAAACTAACGGATTAGTTGCTTTTAATCCTTTTATTTTTTCAAAATCTTTTGTATTTCTTGTAACGATTTCCAAGTCATAAATCAGAGCTGTTGCGGCAATAATTGCATCACCTATTGACATTTTTTGCTTTTGTCTGAGGTCAATTGCCTTGTCCACTATCTCTGTATCAATCTGAATTATATTGATACCATAAAACAAAGTTTTATAGTATTGTTGTTCTTCGGCATCTATTTTATAAAAACCTAAGGTTTCTATTTTAGAAACTTCTGATAAGCACATTTCAACATCTTGAAATAATGTACGCAAAAATTTGAACTCCTCTTTGTAGGAGTATATTAAAATATTACTGTCAATTATTTTCATATTAATCTCTGAATGGCATTGGGCGGTCTTGGCGTGCTTCTTCCAAATCTGCCAATCTTTCCTCTAAGTTAAAATTAGGATTTCCAGCTTCCATAATATATTTCCAAGCCGCTTCTTGGTCAATACTTGGGTCTTTTGGCAACAAAGCATCTTCTAAACGCCTTTTGGGTTTTGGCTTTTCATAAGCTATTGTCGGTTCGGCAACGCTATTATTTTCTGTAATATCATAACGCACGCCCAAGTGTTGCAACAAAGGCAACAAGGCTTCTAACGTAGCTTTATTTTCGATATGTAAAGTTAGATTTGTCATTATGGCATTGATTGTCAGTGGTTTATTTTAATAACTTCCTATAAAAGTACAAGTATCATTGCCTTGTTTTCTGTACAAAATGAATTTTAATTTTAAGGTTGAAATTGTATCGTATATAAATTCTTCTTCGTAAGCAGGTGAAATTTGTAAAGGATAAAAACTTGATCCATAATAATTTGTACCAAACGGACCAAACTTATCTCCAACTTTTAGACACGAATATGATAAACTATTGTTTGAAGTACTTCGTTGTATTTTCCCATAAAAATTGTATTGATTTACACCATTTACAACGGTGGTATCAGTATAATAACTCTGTGGAAAATAAGTCTCAAAGTTTATTTTAAAGTCAAAATCATCACTGTTTGGTAACTTTTCAGAATAAATATACGCAGTATCTTTTCTTGAAAAACCTGAAGTACAAGTTGTTGTGCCTATCATTTTTTGAGGTTTAGAAGAAATTGGATTCAAGCAAATAACTGATATTTGTGTAGTATCATAGTAAATACGGCCACTTTTCGTAGATGATTTTAAATAAATAGGATATTTACCTTCGGGAACAGATGACGCTACATTACACTGAAAGAAAATTCCAAATCCAAGAGATTGAAGTATCGCTTTTTTTGAAATTGTTATGCTAGGTTTTGTAAAACTAATCCCTGTTTGCGATGCACTCGCCTCCAATGTAATATTTTCAACATCGCCACCGAGCCAGGTACCACTTGTTCCAAAGCCTTTTATGTACCTCTATTTATATTAAAACTTTGATACTCCCCCCAAGCACTATAAAAACTTGGTGGCGTACTCAATGCAACCAATGCAAAAGGTACAGAAAGTAATTGTGTACTACCCATTAGTTTATAATTCGTAGCACCATTGATATCCAATTCGGTTTGTATAAATTTATTACCGTTTGCCCATGTGACTTGGCTTATATCGCCAACCAAAGGCGTACCACCACCAATGAGCAACGTAACTAAACCATAAGCATTTGTAGTCGATTTATGCGTTTCTGAATATTCAACAGCTCCATTTAATCCATTCGTAATCGCTACTCGAAAGCTCACGCTTTTATTGGCAACAATTGTTCCCAGAGCATTTCGTACAACAGCTTGATAGTTAAATTTTATCGGTATCTGAGCAAAACATTGTTGTGCAAACAAAATGAATACTATAAATATAAGTCCTTTTTTCATACTACAATTTTATAAATTTAAAAGTTTTCAATAAAGCATTTCTTTCATCCAACAATCTTAAATAGTAAGCACCATTTATTAAGGCTGAAACATCAATCAAATTATTCGTGAATGACTGGTTTAAAACAACATTACCTGACGTATTGATGATTTCAAACTTATTTATAACAATTGATGCTGATTGAATTTCTAAAAAATTAGAAACTGGATTTGGCATTACCGTAATAATGTTTACGTTTACACATTTCGCATCTAAAATTATTTTTTCGAGCGGTTGTAGAAAATAAGTACTTAAACTTTCGCCGTTTTTGAGTTCAAGATTAGCGTAAATTTCGCCAACCGAAACTTCCAAACTACCACTTGTATTTTCAAAATATGATCCTCCCGAATTAAGTTTTGTAGGTAACAACTCTTGTGCATTGAGTTGAATGGATACAACTACAAAAAATATAAAAATTAGTTTTCTCATTTTATAAACATTTAATTATCAACATATTACATCCTTTCAGGCATTTCAATTCCCAACAACAACATACTTTTCTGAATTGTGTTACCGACAGTCGTACTCAACGCCAAACGGAAGGCTTTTGTGGATTCGTCCAAACCTTCTTTTAAGAGTGGAATTTCGTGCCAAAATTTGTTATATGATTTCGCCAAATCGTAAGCATAATTTGCAACTAACGATGGATCATATTCCTCCGCCGCTTTCGCGATGATGCTCGGATATTTGTACAACATTTGTATCAAATCACGTTCTTCTGCTTGCAAATCTTGATAAGCAATCGCCAATTCGGGATCGATATTGAGGTCTTTTGCTTTGCGCAAAAGCCCTTGCGTCCGCACATACGGATATTGGATATACGGGCCGGTATTGCCTTCAAGCGAAACTGAATCTTCGGGATCGAAGATCATTTTTTTCTTCGGATGCACCTTTATCATCTGATATTTGAGCGCCGCCATTCCAACTTGACGATGGATTGTAGCCAAACGTTCGCCGTCCAAATCCGTCAGCAAACCGCGTTCGGCAGACGTTTCTTTGGCCAATTTTACGACTTCTGTAATCAAATCATCGGCATCAACGACTGTGCCTTCGCGACTTTTCATACGGCCATTCGGCAACTCCACCATGCCATAACTCAGGTGGAACATTCCGCCCGCATAAGGCTCATCGAGACGTTTCAGAATCTCGAATAAGACCTTGAAATGATAATCTTGCTCGTCAGCGACAACAAAAACCATTTTATCAAAACCCAACTCTTTGTAACGTACAGGCGCCATACCAATATCTTGCGTAATGTATAGCGAAGTGCCATCGCCACGCAACACCACTTTATGGTCAAGTTTGGCTGATGTCAAGTCAATCCAAACCGAATTATCTGGTTTTTTATAAAATATTTCTTTTTCTAAACCAGCTTCAATAATATCTTTTCCTAATATATAAGTATCTGATTCATAGTATATTTTATCAAAATTCACGCCCAATGCGGCGTAAGTTGTATTGAATCCATCATAGACCCAAGCGTTCATTTGTTTCCAAAGTGATACTGCATTTTCGTCGCCATTTTCCCAAGCCAAGAGCAATTCGCGCGCTTCTTTTCCGAGCGGACTATACTCATTAAAGTACGTGTTTTTGTACGCCGAAAAGAAATCTTCTTCGTTTTGTTCGGCTTTCTTTTTGGTTTCAAAAACCGATTTTGCAGCCTCAGTTGCTTGCCAAGTCTTGTATTCTATCTTGAATTTTGTCTCGAAAAGCACATAATAATCGCCCACAAAATGGTCGCCTTTTATGCCAGTTGATTCGGGTGTTTTGCCTTCGCCGTATAATTTCCAAGCTATCATGGACTTACAAATCGCGATGCCACGATCATTCACGACCTTACTTTTGATGACTTCGTAACCAGCAGCTTTGCAAATCTGCACCGAACTCCAACCCAACAATATATTGCGTATGTGACCAAGATGCAAAGGCTTATTCGTGTTTGGCGACGAAAACTCAATCATCACTTTTTGACCATTGCTTGGCAAAGTGCCAAAATTTGAGTCATTCGCGATACTCAAAAGGTAGTTTGTCCAATATTCATTGGCAATGCTCAGATTCAAAAAACCTTTAATAACGTTGTAATCTTTTATTTCTAACACATTGGTTTTCAAGTAATTACCAATTTGGTCAGCCGTTTCTTCTGGGCCTTTTTTTGAGCCTTTCGTAAACGGAAAAATCATAATCGTAAAATCGCCAGTAAATTCTTTACGGGTCGTATCAATCTGAATCGACGATGGTGCAACCACCAAATCGTATAAATGCTCAACGGCTTTCGCCACATTTTCTGTAATAATATTTGTAATCATGCTGTATGTTTTGACCTCCCTAAATCCCTCCAAAGGAGGGACTTACCAACTTAGATTATAACCGTAGTATTTCCCTAAGTTTAAAAGACTTTTAAAACTGTAAATTAAAGAATATTTTGATACCTATTTATATAGTACAATAACTTGCAAAGGTAAAAAAGTTCCTTCACTATCTTGTTTTTTATGAATTGTTATTTTAAAAAACAAAAAAACACTCGAAATTTATAGAGTGTTTTTCAAAATCGTACTTCGTACTCAGTACTTTGTACTTTTTTAATTTCCTTTTTTAAATACAATTTTCAACATTTCTTTTGAATTTGAATCAATTTTAAAGCGTTGATCGGCGCGCATACCAATGACCCAAACGATTTTCCCATCGGATTCGAGTAGCCAAAGTCGCTCTTTTTCGATGATTGACAATTTTGAATCGTTGAGCAAATCTGATACTTTTTTGTGTTTGCCGTCCATGCCAAAAGGTTGAAAATTTTCACCTTTTTTCCAACCGCGAAGCGTAAGTGGGAAAACCAACTTTTCAGCATCGACCACGATTTCGTAATTGTGACCAACGTAAGTTTCG
>JAYUJV010000548.1:0-1943 GCA_043764975.1 Saprospirales bacterium | reverse complement strand
ATTCGATGGGTGCCAATTTTATCAACTCTGTTTTAGAAAATTTTGGACAGACTTTGGAGTGGTTTTTGAGCGAAAAAACGCACGTTTCACCGACTATTATTATGTGTATTTTATCCAATTTTACGCCTATGTGCATCGTGAGAGCAAGTGTAGAGTGTAAAGTTTCGGAACTTACTGGCGGTGGCAATCTTGATGCAGCAGCGTTGGCCGAAAAATTCAGAATGGCGGTTCGGATTGCCGAAATAGACCCATATCGCGCCACCACGCACAACAAAGGCATATATAATGGCGTTGATTCTGTGGTGTTGGCGACGGCGAATGATTTTCGCGCCATCGAAGCCTGCGGTCACGCTTATGCGGCGCGCGATGGACAATATCGAAGCCTAAGTCATTGCACCATCGAAGATGGTGTGTTCCGTTTTTGGTTGGATTTGCCGCTTGCAGTCGGTACAGTTGGCGGCCTTACGAAGTTGCACCCCATGGCTCGACTTTCGTTGGCGATGCTCGGCAATCCTTCGGCTACTGAGTTGATGTCGGTCATTGCAGCGACTGGTTTGGCACAAAATTTTGCCGCGTTGCGCTCGTTGGTTACGACTGGCATACAGCAAGGCCACATGAAAATGCACCTCCAAAATATACTCAACCACTTAGGTGCAACAGACGCCATAGCAACCGAAGCACAAGCACATTTTGCAAATCATGCCGTTTCGTTTTCGGCTGTTCGTGATTTTTTGGAAGCTAAAAAGAGTTAATAATTGAGAAAAAACTTACTCAAAGAAACTAAGCCTTATGAAGACATATTATTTTATCAATAAATATATTTTATTAATAAATTATTTTTATAATACATTGAAAATCAATGTGTTGTTTATAATATGTGTTTTTTTTGTAGCCACAAAAAGCTATGCACAAGATTATAATCAATATCAACCTTTACTCAATAAAGGCTTATTGCCGATTGATTTTACGATGCCTTCGTCCGAAAAATATCGAAAAGATGTAAAAAATATTGGTAACACTAGCAAAGGAGATGACCGAAAAACAAAGTCAAATTTTTACCTCGAAAACAACTTTTCAGTGGACGAAATGCTTCGTAGCGGACGTATTTTGTATGACGAATCGCTCACAAAGTATATATACGAAATCCTCGATGTGTTGCTAAAAGACAAGCCAGATTTGCGCCGACAAGTGCGTGTTTATCTATTGCGCTCGCCATCTGTGAATGCGTTTGCGACATCTTCGGGCGTTATTTTTATCAATATGGGTTTGCTTTCGCACCTCGAAAATGAGGCACAATTGGCGTTTATCCTCTCGCATGAATTGACGCATATTGAGCGAAAACATAGTTTGGATTTATACATCGAAACCAAAAAAATAGATAAAAACATAAGCCGATACGATATTTTGCGCCGCAATGACTATGACGAAGTGCAGCTTTCGCGTCATCGTTTTTCTAAAGAAAAAGAAAGCGAAGCGGACGATTATGGACTCCAAACTTACCTAAAAACCAACTACGATATTACAGCTATAGACGCCGCTTTTGATGTCTTGAAATACGCCGACCAACCTTTTGAAGAACTACCTTTCGAGAAAAGTATCTTTGAAAACGAGGATTTGAAGATTCCAGATTCGTATTTATTAGAAAAAGTAAATCCTATAAAAGGGCATAACGAATACACTGACGACAGCGAAAGTACGCATCCAAATCTAGCAAAAAGACGTGCTGCGGTTGCAAAAAAATTAGCTTTACAGAAGCCAAAAGGTGACCAAATTTACATCGTTTCGCAAAGCAAATTTGAAGGATTACAAAAGACGATTCGCTTCGAAATGCCTCAACTTTATTTGCATAATCGTCAGCAACAAGATGCTATTTATCATTCATTTTTGCTCTCAAAACAGTTTCCGAACAATCCATATTTGCAGCAATCCATAGCTAAGGCTTT
>JAYUJV010000547.1:0-1945 GCA_043764975.1 Saprospirales bacterium | reverse complement strand
GATTCGCCAAATTCTCAAATTCGAGTTTGAATCGCTCGTTGAGCGACTTCAAATCGTCTTCATGCGAAAGCATTTTTTCATTTAGGTTATTAATAATTTCTTTTTGCCCAGCAGCCGTGGACATCAAATCTCGAATTTCATGTTCTTTTTCCAAGATATTTTCTTGCAACACATCGCTTTGTATTTGTTGATTTTCAAACAAGTCTTTACTGACATATCGCATCCGTAATTCTTCATCAGTCATGCCGCCGCCAGTTATTTGCATACCTTTATTGCCCGACATCCACCAGCCAGCTATGTAACCCAATACTAGTCCTAATATCAACAAAACGATTCCATCTAAACTCATATATAATGTATTTTTATTATGCAAAAGTAATGTTTTTGTTTCAAAAATATTAAAATAACTTACTTTTATTCTTAAAATAACTGCTTAAACTTGGTTTTATTTTAATTTGAATTTTCATACAATTTATTTTATAAAAAGCTACATTTTACATTTTTTAATCATGTATATTTGTATCAAAAAACGTATGAAACGAATCGGATTGATGTCGGATACACATAGTTATTTAGATCCAAAAATATTTGAGTATTTTGAATCTTGCGATGAAATCTGGCACGCTGGCGATGTTGGCAATGTAGAAGTGACTCAGCAACTCGAAAATTTCAAGCCTTTTAGAGCCGTTTGGGGCAATATTGATGAAAATACACCAGTTCAGCATCAGTATGAACAAGATTTACGCTTCGAAATAGAAGGCGTTGATGTGTTTATGACTCATATCGGCGGTTATCCTGGAAAGTACAATGCCCGCGTAAAAAAAATTCTAATTGCAAATCCACCCAAATTATTTATTTGTGGACACTCACATATTTTAAAAGTAATGCCTGACAAATCCTTGAATTTATTGCACATGAATCCTGGTGCTTGCGGTAATACAGGTTGGCATTTATTAAAAACAATCATTCGTTTTTCAGTAGAAAATGGACGAATTTTTGATGCAGAAATCATCGAATTGAGTTAAAGTGCGGCCAATTGGTAATTGGGCGTTATAGTATGGCCAAATAAGTGTGGCCAATTGGTAATTGGCCAATAAAAGTTTGTAACACGGTCAATTACCAATTGACCACACTTGTAACACGGTCAATTACCAATTGACCGCACTTGTAACACGGTCAATTACCAATTGACCACACTTATAACACGGTCAATTACCAATTGACCACACGATTAAACAACTAAACAAATCAACAACTAAAAATGGTCGATTTTAAAAATAGATTTAAAAAAATAATGGTTGCCAATCGTGGCGAAATTGCGATACGTATATTTCGAGCGGCTACCGAACTTGGGATTCGTACCGTTTCGGTTTATACCTACGAGGATCGTTATTCTTTGCATAGATATAAGGCAGATGAATCGTATCAGATTGGTAAAAATGACGACCCATTAAAACCTTATTTGGATATAGAGGAAATTATCGCTGTCGCGAAAAAAAATAACGTAGATGCGATTCACCCAGGCTATGGATTTCTGTCTGAAAATGTAACCCTTGCTCGCCGTTGTAGAGAAGAAGACATCGTTTTTATTGGGCCTTCGCCCGAAGTCATGGAAAAATTGGGCGATAAAGTGGCTGCAAAAACCCTCGCTCGAAGCATTGGAATACCGCTGATTGAAGACAGTTTACAAGATTTGACAAATGAAACCATTGCATTAGCGGAAGCTGAACGCATCACTTTTCCTGTTATGATAAAAGCGGCTGCTGGCGGCGGTGGTCGTGGGATGCGCGTGGCTCGAAACGAAGAAGAACTCCGAAATGGTTATAAAGAAGCGCGTTCCGAAGCCTTGAATGCGTTTGGCGACGATACCGTTTTTTTAGAAAAATACATAGACGATCCGAAGCATATTGAGGTACAAATATTAGGCGATAATTACGGAAATATC
>JAYUJV010000546.1:0-1946 GCA_043764975.1 Saprospirales bacterium | reverse complement strand
CCAAAAGGTCGCCAAACATAAACGAATTTTCGATGCTTCGAGCGCGTTCATCGGCTTGAAATGCAAACGCCATAGATTGCAACATCGGCGTACCGAGCGTCACATATTTATAATATTCGTTATAGATAGTCGGCAACAAACGATAGCGAAATTCGATTGCTTTTTTGCAATTTTCGGTCGCTGCATCGCCAAAACTCCAAGGTTCTTGATCTTGTCGGTCAAATTTTTCTTGCGCTTTTACAGAATCATCGTCCACCATACTCGCGCCATCGGCATGATTGCCCATGCTATGAATCCGCATCAAGGGATGAAAAACCGCCAACTGCAACCAACGCGCCAACAACTCGCCCGAAGGCAAATTCACGAAACCACCAATGTCCGTTCCGCAATGCGAAAATCCAGATATTGACATACGCTGACACTGAATATTTGCCAAACGCAAATGCTCCCAACTCGCCACGTTATCGCCAGTCCAAATAGCTGCAAAACGTTGTCCGCCCGAATAATTGGCGCGAGTGAGCAAAAATGGACGCTTTTCTGGTTTCAAGGTTTTCAAACCCTCAAAAGTCGAACGCGCCATTTGCATACCATATATATTGTGCGCTTTTTTGTGGTTCGTTGGATGGCCGTCATGGTCATGCAATACGTCATCTGGAAACGTCAAAGCATTGACTTGAAACACAGCTGGCTCGTTCATATCATTCCAGAAACCACTGATATTCAGGTCATTATAAAGATTTTTGTATTTTTCTGCCCACCAAAGTCTGACCTTTGGATTCGTAAAATCGGGAAAAACACAAGTATCTGGCCAAACAGGGCCAACCATTATTTCGCCATTCGAGCGTCTGCAAAAGGCGTTATTTTCGAGGCCATCGTCATAAATTTCGTAACCTTTTTCGGCTTTTACGCCAGGATCAATCATCACAACGGTATGAAAACCTTGCGCATCGAGCTTATCAATCATGTCTTTTGGGTCGGGAAAATATTCCTTGTTCCAAGTAAAAACGCGCCAACCGTCCATGTAATCGATGTCCAAATAAAGGCTATCGCAAGGAATTTGAAGCGCCCGAAACTTGTCTGCCACTTGATGCACACGCTGCTGCGGATAATACGACCATCGGCATTGATGAAAGCCCAAAGTCCACATTGCAGGCAATTCGGGAACGCCAGTGAGTGCATGATAATTTTGCGCTACGTTGAGCATTGAAGGGCCAAAAAAGAAATAAAAATTGAGTTCGCCACCATCGGCCGACATGGTCAAAAGATTTTTTTTGCTCTTGCAAAAATCAAATGTTGTTCGGTAACTGTTATCGAAGAAAATACCATACGCATTGTTTTGGCGCAAGCCATAAAAAAATGGAATCGTGCGATACAATGGATCTAATTTATCATGAAAACCAAACGCATCAGAGTTCCAATTTTGTAGTTTTTGACCGCGCATATTCAAGGCACAAGTCTTGTCGCCAAGTCCCCAAAACGATTCCGATTTTTCAACTTTAAAACTCGTCCGTACATCATAAATACCTTTCAAGATAGAACGTGTGGCTTGTGCTGTCGATTGTTCAATATATATATTGTCTTGATTATCAACAACTTGAAACGTTCCATTCGATTTTTCAAAACAAATGTTGAAATGTTCAAATTGTAAAACATATTGATTTTCAAGATTTTGAATAGTTGGATTATTGGCTTTTTTTCTTTTATTTTCAAAGCCTTCATGGTCAATGGAGTATGAAAAATCGGCATCAAAAATGCCATTGTAAGCGTATCTAAATTTAACTATTTCGCTGGCGCAAACGTATAATCGCAAAGCACTTTCATTGTCAAAAACGATTTCAAAAAAGGCCTTTTTATCTTCAAATGTCTTGATACTCGACAAAGGATATTCCGTAAAAACGTCGTCGTAACGGTTCATACCAATTACGTTTTTACGATTCATCATTTTT
>JAYUJV010000545.1:0-5161 GCA_043764975.1 Saprospirales bacterium | reverse complement strand
TTTTATCTTCAATTGTAAAATTTATCAGATATAATAGACTCTATATTTATATAATGCTGATAATCATTATTTTGTAACTCAAAAAACAACATATTATTAATAATTTTTTTTATGCTATTTTTAAAATTATTTTAAAATAACGTTGTCGATGTTCAAAACCTCGACGACGTTGAATAACGTGAAGACTAACTGACAACATTGACTAACAATCAAAAAAGGCTTACCAATTCTCCATAATCCAAGGCTTTTGTGGTCGTTTGTATCTTGTTGTGCTTACTTGTTTTTTCAGCATTTAGCCGTTGAATACCGCGTAAATGACTTTCTTGGATGCAGCAACCCACAAACGAAAGCGATGTTATTTTGTTGGGAAATTCGTCATGAAAATGCGCCAGAGCTTCTGCCGTACAAGTCGCAATATCGGCGTGGTAATTTCCACTTGCAGATAGGTGCGTGACAGCAATTTTTTTCGCACCACACACCATCGCTGCATAATATATCGCTTCGTAACTGACATTGTAGTAGAAATTTCTATGAGGAGCGCCATCGTGGGTGCCAGTATAGCATTTGCTATTTTCGCAAGCCGCCAATACTACGCCTCTTAATCTACTCTCCTCATTTTTGTTTTTAAAGCATACATTAGAGATGCCTTTGTTTTCGAATCTATTCCAATCGGCCAATTTTACGATTTCGTTGCCAGGGATTTGCAACTCTTTTGCAATCATACCTAATGCGCTACCCAAGGGCGAAAAACCATTTTCGGTTGCGAAAATGAAGCAATCGACTTCGCCATTGTTCAGTAATTGACTAAAATCGGAATCGAAATCAAACCCAAGCGTACATGCTGTGCCAGCGTTACTTTGTAGTCGTCCAAAATTTCTCATATTGTTATTTTTTTATTTTTAAAATGTTGTGTTCTAAAATCAATCACATCAAATCACCTACAAATTTACATACATTCAATTATATCTTCAATTGTAGTTTTTATCGATTATAATAAGTTGTATATTTATATAATGCTGATAATCATTATTTTGTAACTCAAAAAACAACATATTTGTAATAATTTTTTTATGCTATTTTTTAAAATTATTTTAAAATAACGTCGTCGAGGTTCAAAACCTCGACGACGTTGAATAACGTGAAGACTAACTGACAACATTGACTAACAATCAAAAAAAAGTTACGATTTCGGCATAATCCAAGGCTTTCATTGTTGTTTGTATCTTCGGAGAATCATTGTTATTGGCTTGATTTAGCTGCTCGATACCGCCAAATTGCCACGCTTGTATGCTACTGCCTACGTAAGCAAATGCGTTTATTTTGTCAGGATGTTCGCCATGAAAATGCGCTACTGCTTCTGCCGAACAAGCGGCAATGTCCGAATGATATTTTTTATTACTCGATAAATGTGCAAGTCCAATTTTTCGCGCACCACAGCTCATCGCGGCATAATGTATGGCTTCGTAAGCCACATCGAAATAAAAATTTTGATTTGGCGTATTGTATTTTCGACTATAACCTTTACTATTTTCGCAAGCTGCCAACACGATGCCTTTTAATTTACTTTTCGGGTTTTTATTCCTCAAGCAAATATTCGACACATCGTTGTTTTGAAATTGGTTCCATTCAACAAGTTCTAAAAGTGCACTGCTCGGCATCTGTAAGGCCTCCGAAACCACATACAGCGCACTGCCCATCGGTGGAAGTCCATTTTGAGTAGCTAGTATCAAAAAATCAAGCTCGTCATTCGCCAAAAGCGACTTGTAGGCGGAAGCGAAATCGAAGCCAATTGTACAAATCGTATCGGCTTTGCTTTTTAGGTGGTTAAGATATTCCATTATTTATGTTTTATAAAACGTTGGTTATTAAGTATTTAAAACTAATTTTCAAGTTCCAAACGGATTAAATCTCGAAATTCTCTAATATCGACATCATTCGAATTTAATGCTAATGAGGCATCAAAATCGGCAATGGCCAGGCTGTATTTAGATAGTTTTTCATAACAAGTCGCACGATTATTGAGTGAAAAAACAAGGCTTGAATCTATAGCTAATGCCAAAGTATAATCTAAAATAGCTTCTTCAAATCTCCATAAGTTAAATTTTGCATTGCCTCGATTGTGTATAGCATAAGCATAATCAGGTCTTAATGCTATTGTTTTATCAAAACTAACGATAGCTTCTATAAATCTGCCGAGCGTATAAAATAATAGTCCGCGATCGAAATAGATAGCAGGATCGGTTTCAGGATCTAAGGCAATCACACGATCAAAATCGCTGATTGCTTCAATATTTTTACCTAAATTACTGTTCGCAAAAGCCCTCATTAAATAAGATTCTGTTTTAGTTTTATCTAGTTCGATAGCTTTATTGCAATCGATTATGGTTTCATCAAATCTTTCTAATTTGAATTTACAGTTGGCACGCTCATGATAAACGATTGATAAATTTGTGTCCGAAGGATGGATTTCAAAGTTATCGTCATGGTCAAACTGGATAATTGCTTTATCGAGTTCGATTATTGCGGCTTCTAAGTTACCGTTTGATATTTCGTTATGCGCCGAATAAAAACTGGTAGGGAAGTGCAGCTTCAATTTTGGTAATTTGCTCATTTTAATATTTCTTAATATTATTATAAATTGTTTTTTTAGTATATTACACCAAAGATATAGTCATTTATATTTATTTTGCTATATGAAAATTAGATAAAACAACAAGTTGTTATTTTATAAAATGTTTATAATCAGCATTTTATAAAATTTATAATCTTCTTTTTTTATGTTTATTTTTTATTTTTTTTGTAAAAAAAATAAGTTTTTAGTAGGTAAAAGTGTTGTTTTGACTTACTCTTTATTAATGTTCTTTTTACGATAAATGTAACTCAAACAAGTTTTTAAATTTTAGCTTGGTAACATGTTGATAATAAGTTGGCAAAGTTGAGTGTAGTATTTTAGACTTAGACGAGCCAGATTTGAAGTTCGATGCAGGGCATCGGGCTTCTAAATGTCTTTGCCAATCTTTCTTTCCCTTTTGGGAGAGTTAGAGAGGCGCGCGAAGTATAAGTTTAAAATAGTAGCGATAACGCCAAGTTATTATTTACACGTTACTTAGTATTTTAAAATAAAAAAACGCTTGTTGTGCAGTGGTACAACAAGCGTTTTTTTTTGTTTTTGATATAAATTTTTAATAAAGTCTAAATCATTGATTTTCAAATAGATGTATATTTTTATACGAGTGTTTTAGTGGAATCGGGCAATCGTGAAGTGCGTATAAGATAGTGCTTGTTGTGAGTTATTCTGCGCTGTAAGTAGCAGTACCAGCTTTTCCCCATATAGTACTAAACTTAGCAGGATTATCTGCGACAATTCGTTTTAGTAATGGATTAAGAGTTGCATCGAAGTGAGTAAGATTGTGGTTATTACCATTTTTGAGATTCAATTCATTTAGGTTATTGGAATAACAATCCAAATAGGTCAAGCTCGTATTCTTACTAACATCTAAGGTTGTAAGTTTATTAAAAAAACATTCTAATATTTTCAATTCAATATTTTTGCTAATATCTAGGGTTATAAGTTGATTTCTATTGCAAAACAACTGTGTTAAGCTAATACTCTTACTGACGTCTAAGTTTGTAAGTTGATTGTTCTCACAATTTAGCTGTGTTAAAACAATATTTTTATTGGTATTTAAGGTTGTAAGTTTATTTAATTTGCAACCTAAAAATTTCAAGCGAATATTATTACTGACATCTAAAATTGTAAGTTGATTGTTACTGCAGTATAAAACTGTTAAGTCAATATTTTTACTAACATCTATGTCTGTAATTGAATTGTTATAAAAAGAGAGTTCTTTCAATTCAGTATTTTTATTGATATTTAGGTTAGTAAGTTGATTGAAATCACATTTTAAGACCGCCAAACCAATATTTTTACTGAGATCTATCGTAATAAGGCGATTGTTATTACAATTTAGAAATTCTAAATCAATATTTTTATTGACATCCAAAGTTGTTAGTTGATTAAAACTGCAATTTAAAATTTTCAAATCAATATTTTTACTGACATCTAAGGTTGTAAGATTATTCTTATTACAGTCTAATTTAGTAATATTCACAAACGCTTCAATGCCTGTTAAATCTTTTACTGATTGACGAATAACCTCAATTGAACCTTTGTAAGCAATCGCTTCGCTCACTTGTATTTCCTTGTCTTTATTGGTATTGATACTATAATTTCCAACAAGTATAGCTTTAAACGTAGAATCAGGAATATTGACCACTTGCGCTGTAAGAACATTTGCTAAAAATAAAGTGCAAAAAAGAATTGTATATTTTTTCATAGTGTTGTTTGTCCACGCTTATTGCTTTGTTTGGCAGTGATTGTGTTATATGATTAGAAATGATTTAGGGGTGATACAAGAGATAAGATACCCAAATTTTAGGAAGTATTTTGAGCCAAGACAAGGCACAAAAAAGGGGGTGTAGCATGGCTACATACCGTTTTTTGTAACGTAGTATTGGTTCAAAAGACGAGTAAAATCGGGTAGATTATTTTTTGAATTACCCCTTATGTCTCCGTACAAACATCGTAATACTTTTAAGAAAAATTTTTGTTATTGCTAATTTTAGAATTAAATAATATTTTCATCTATTACGAAAATCATAGTTTAACGGTTTCTCAAGAAATGAAATTTATGAATGATAAAAACAAAAAAAGCGTTCCGATTCGGAACGCTTTTTTGTTATTGGTACTAATTTGTTTTTCTTTTTGCCAAAATCCAAGTAAATACTGCCAATACTGCAATGTCTATTACAATCCAAAGTGCGTATTCAGGCGTTTTTTCTAATAAAATGGAAATGAAATTTGGCTTTTCGCTCACGCGTTCCGTGAGCCAAGCCGAAGCCGCGATGATTGCTATTATAGCAGCTGAAATCCTAAAATAGTGATAATTTTTTAAATTATAGCTACAAATGACCAATAATGAAGGCAAAACCAAGCACATCACAAACAATTGCATCGCTTCTATGCCGAGGTTAAAACCCAAAATACTCAATCCCATTTGCGTAGCCGACAGCGGCATATTGGAAAGCGTATTGGAAAATGCCAAACCGTGTATCAAGCCAAAACCTGCGGCGATGTATATTTCTTTTTGAAAAAACAAAG
>JAYUJV010000544.1:0-1953 GCA_043764975.1 Saprospirales bacterium | reverse complement strand
TTTCGTTGTATATTTTCTACAATCGAAACTCGATTTTTCAAGAAAATCAATTGAAAAAGAAGCAAATAATTGTTTTAATAACCTTGATTTTTTCACTTTCACTGTTGCCGATGGCGATGGCGGCGGTTCCGAGTGGTGGCAGTATATTGGTGTATGGCATCTTTATTATGCTCATCAATTTTGTGCTTAGCATCGAGCACCGTTGGCGTTTGTTCATCAACTTGGCTTGTATGTCGCTGATGATTGCCGTTATTTTTGTCTTCAAATCGGACGACCTCATTTATTGTACCGTTCGCACCTTGGAGTGCGTCGGCATCACGATGCCTGCTTTTGCGTTTGCGACCTACCATTATAACACAAAAGTCAAAGAATTTACGAATATAAAATTGCTGAATATCGAGCGAGAGCGCAACGAAGCTTTGTTGCATAATATTTTGCCTATCAAAACGGCCAATGAACTGAAAGCAAATGGCAAATCCACGCCACATTTTTATGAAGCCGCTACTGTTTTGTTCACTGATTTCAAGGACTTCTCGAAACAATCCGCTGACCTCGATCCAAACGTTTTGATTGATATTCTGAATGATTATTTCAAGGCTTTCGACACAATTTGTAAGCGCCACCAATTAGAAAAAATAAAGACCATTGGCGATGCGTATATGGCCGTAAGTGGCTTGCCAAATGAAGATAAAAATCACGCCATCAATGCTTGTAGAGCAGCACTCGAAATGCAACAATTTGTAAGCAAATACAACGATAACGCATTGAAAGACAATAGATTGTGTTTTGATATGCGCATTGGTTTGCACAGCGGTGCATTGATTGCAGGCGTAGTGGGCAACGAAAAATTTAGTTTCGATATTTGGGGCAACACCGTCAATACCGCCGCCCGAATGGAATCTAACGGACAAGTCGGAAAGGTAAATATCAGCGCCGCCACATACCAACTCGTGCAACACGTTTTCGAGTGCGAAGCACGCGAAAAAAAGCAGATTAAAAACTTGGGCGAGGTGGAAATGTATTTTATGAAATAGGGAAATCTTAGATTTTATGAAGGCTTATAAACTCTGAAAAGTTGATTAGCAAAATTACCTTGATTTTGCAATATAATTTCATGGATTCTCAATGCAAAAGCATAAAAATCAGCATCTTGTGTGCATACGATGATGCCAGAATGTTGAGAATTGATATAGTGTAACTTGATAAAATCTCGCCTATTTAAAGTCAAGACAATTCTGTTTTGAGTAGTTGCAAAAACAATTACTTCATCGTCTGGAATACGTTGATTTGCATTTCCTGCATCTAAAGAAGTCAGTACATCATGGCCAAAATTCCTTAAATACTCAACTACTGGGAATAGAAAATTTTCGTTTACATATAATTTTTCCATACCTTAATCTTCGTTGTTTTCAAAAATATCTTTATCAATTTCTTTTTTATTTGTTTTATAATATGCCCAAGTATTGTTCAAATCTTGATGGCGTAGCGAAGGATAAGAAATCAATAACGTATTGTCATTCATGCCTAATTTTTTGAAAGAAACCAACGTCCACACAGGTATCCTGGTACGAATGACGCAAGCACTGCCACCGCATACATTCGGTGTTTTTTCGATGCCAGGAAATGCGCCGCCGACCTCTTTTGAAATAAAATTAAGCAATTGTGCTTTTTTACTCGAAGACAATTTAGAAACTAAATCTTCTACTTCATGAAATGATAAAGCCATATTTGAAACTATCTTAATGCAAATATACGTATTTTTATTGGTTTTTCAAATAGTTTGAAATGAAAAAAGAGAAAAAATGTTGAACGGTTTTTAAGAAAATATTTTTGATTTTTTTCAAAAAGGTAGTATATTTGTAAAAAATAAATCAATATGAATACTTCTTCTTCTACGCAAGCACCTATGAATGCAACTCAAATGATGTTGCTGCGCCTTTTTAGTCGCCCTGT
>JAYUJV010000543.1:0-1956 GCA_043764975.1 Saprospirales bacterium | reverse complement strand
TTGGCGCACGAAATGGGTCATTATTTTCAACTCTATCACACGTTCCATAATGGTTGTAAAAACGACGATTGCACACTCGATGGTGATCAAGTTTGCGACACGCCGCCCGATAGCGAACAATATGGTAACTGCATCGTAAACTCTTGTAATACAGATACTTACGCGCCCAATCCAAATCCATTTTCGAGCGATGTACAAGACGACAACAGCAATATTATGGATTTTAGTGAGTGCGCGCCGTTTCATTTTACAGCAGGTCAAAGTGCGCGTATGGCAAACGTTTTGCAAGTTTTCAAACAAGATTTGGCGAACTCAACTTGGTGCAAAAACGCGACTGCTGACTTTGTGACCATTGATAGCATTTTATTAAACAATAAAGATTGTATAAGTTCTTTTTGTCCTAAAATCCGCGTGGCAAACAAAGGTAAAAACGATGTCAATTCACTCGAATTTAACTTAAATCTAAATGGACTTTTGTCTGCTTTTGTTTGGAATGGAACTTTAAAATCTAACACAATTATTGATATTCAATTACCTTGTCAAAATGCTAAAATCGATACTAATATATTGACAATCAATACTCAATATATTAACAATAATTTGAATACAGTTGCTCAATTCGATAATGGATTTCAAAAATGGTTTGTTGGCGAAAAGCCACAAATCACGAACGTGAAGTCGAATGCGAGTTATTGTATCGACAACGGAAAACTGCTCATTACGGCCTCGAAAGGAAAAACACCTTATATATATATGTTGCAAGGGATTCCGACGAGCCAAACCAAACCGAGTTTTACGGGACTATCTTTTGGACCATACAATACGGTGGTCGTCGATGCCAATATGTGTAGCGATACGTTGCCAGTTTTGGTACAAGATAGTTGCCAAATTACGCCAAAAAACGATTTTATTGTCAATGGAAATGCGTCGCTGCAAGCTGGAGGTTGTATTACGCTCACTGAGGCGCAAAAAAATAAAGTTGGTTCAGTTTGGTATAAAGACAAAATCAGTTTGAAACGGAGTTTCGATGTTTTTTTTAGCATGAATCTGGGTTGCAATGACGCACAAGGCGCAGACGGTTTTGCGTTTGTGTTGCAACCAATTTCGACTTCGATAGGTACACCTGGCGCAGGTTTAGGTTATCAAGGAATCAATCCGAGTATCTCCGTTGAGTTTGATACATGGGCGAACAGCCAATTTGGCGACCCAGCTTACGATCACACTTCAATCAATATTGATGGAGAGTTGAACCATGCACATCCGTTCAATTTAGCTGGGCCAGTGCCGATTTTAGGTACGATTGGCGCGCCTCAAAATGCCGAAGATTGCAAGTTTCATAAAGTCAGAATCTCTTGGAATGCGACCACGCAAACACTCACGAGTTACGTAGATTGTGTCCAAAAACTCACTTATACAGGCGATTTGATTCAAAAAGCCTTGTTTGGCATCAGCGATGTCTATCTCGGATTCACGGCTTCGACTGGTGCAGCGACCAATAAACACCAAGTTTGCTTCGAACACGTTTCGTTTTTAGATCAGCTCGAAGACAAGACGATTTGCGAAGGCAGCAGTATTCAAATCGGCGCAAATAAAAATTTTGCGACGTACGATTGGTCGCCAAAATTGGATATTGACAACAATAAAATACAAGCGCCAAAGTTTTTTCCGAAACAAACGACCACTTATTTCTTGAAAATGAGCGACGCATGTAACTTCTCGATTTATGATACCATCAAAATCAACGTCATCAATCCGACCATAATTGCGCTTGTGCAAGATGCGAATCCATGCGCCATCACGAACGACAATTTGATAAAAATTACGAGTCCAAATGCTGCCGATGGTTTTCAATTTTCATTCAATGGAAATGTATTTTCTAATACTAATACATTGAATACCAATCAATTAGGATTACAAACGCTTTACGCAAAAAAAGGAAATTGCGTGGCTTCGGCT
>JAYUJV010000542.1:0-5180 GCA_043764975.1 Saprospirales bacterium | reverse complement strand
TAAATAGATTTTTCTCTCCTAAAATAGGAGTTCGAATAAAGAATGTTTTCATTTGGTTTTTTGGGGTTATACAGGGTGCTCACTTCGGTGAGCATCTTGTTTTTTAGCCAAAAAATTAATCTTGAAATTTAGCCACAAATCCTGTCGATCCCACAATGTAACCACGTCCTTTATTAGTCACTTTTATATCCAAAAAATTTGATTGTTGATTGGTTTCTATACGCTTCCAAGTTTCTGCGCCATCGTCTGTACGCCAAAATAGTCCTGCATCGCCTACAATATAACCTAAGTTTTCGTTTCTAAAAAATACTCTTCGAAAAGGCTCATCGCTTACCGTCAATTTGTCGCCATCTCTGAGCAGCGTCCAAGTTGCACCAGCATCGCTACTTTTCAGTATCGAACCATGATAACCAACCATATAACCAACCGTAGCAGAAGGGAAATGAAGCGAAAGGAAAAAATCGTCTTGTATAGGTAAGGTTTTCCAGGTTTTGCCAGTATCGGTGCTACGCACCACGAGTCCGTAGCCGCAAGCAACCAAAGTAGTGTCATTGACGTAAGTAATGTCGCGAAGCTCTTGAGGGAAATCGATGTTTTCGCCTTCTCTATTCCAATAACCTTTATAAATATATTTTACGATACGCCCATCTTGATAAGCTGCGCCGCCAACCGTAAAGGCTTCAGCGTTTCGGAAAGTCAAAGCATTCATGATGTACCAAAGCGGATACATACAAGCGCCAGTTGTGTCAATCGTTAAGGTTCTGCGTAACAAAAGACCTCGCGAACCTATCATGTATTGCGTACCATTTGGGTCTGCTACAATGGCATTGAGTTGTTGTTTTTCGGCATTGAGTGTTTGCCAAGTTTTGCCGTCGTCTTTGGTATTGATGCGCAATCCAAAAGTCCATTGCTCGCCGCCCACGGCCGATACTTGAGTTTCATCTTGTATCAAAACCGCTTTCAAATCATTACTGACACCACTATTTAAGACCTCAATCGGCAACTCAAAAGCAGCTTTTTTACAAGCTAAGAAATTGATTATCAGTAATATAAATAAAATTTGCTTATTCATATTCAAAGATTCCGTAAGGAGAATGAATGGTCACTTTATTTTGTTCAGCATTTTCTACTCGACCAACTATTTGGGCAGCAATGCCAAAACTATTTGCTGTATCGATGATAAAATCGGCACATTCGCGTGGCACATAAAACTCTAATCGCTGACCCATATTGAACACTTGATACATCTCTTTCCAAGACGTACCTGCTGAGGCTTGTATCAACTCAAACAGCGCTGGCATTGGCATCATGTCGTCTTTTATGATGTGTTTTTTGTCTATAAATTTTAATACTTTTGCTTGACCGCCACCTGTACAATGTATCATGCCATGTATTTGTGGCTTTATATGCGCCAATATCTTTTGGATAACAGGTAAAAAAGTACGTGTCGGCGACAAGACCAATTTACCGATGTCAATTTGCTGACCGTTGATGTCAATTTTATCTGTCAATCTTTTTGAGCCTACAAAAACGACTTCGTCGGGTGTGTTGTGGTCAAAACTATCGGGATATTTTGTAGCGTAATCATGGTGAAAAACATCGTGGCGCGCAGAAGTCAAACCGTTGCTACCCATGCCACCATTGTAAGTATTTTCGTAAGTACTTTGTCCGTCACTGGCCAATGCCACAATCACATCACTATCTTGTATGTCATTGATAATCAAATCATTGCGCTTCATGCGCGCAAAAGCGGTATAGCCAACGTCTATGGTTCGGACAATGTCGCCGACATCAGCCGTTTCGCCACCAGCAAGGTGAATCTGAACGCCATGCGCCTGCATTTCGTCAATAAATTCAGTGGTTGCATTGATGAGCGTACTGATCACATCAGCCGAAATCAAGTTACGATTGCGACCAATGGTAGAAGACAAAATGATGTTGTCGATACAACCCACGCAGGCCATATCATCGAGATTCATCACGATGGCATCTTGTGCAATGCCTTTCCAGACCGAAAGATCACCTGTTTCGCGCCAATACATATAGGCAAGACTTGTTTTTGTGCCTGCGGTGTCGGCGTGCATAAGGTTGCAATAATCGGCATCTCCAGCTACAAAATCAGGTAATATTTTACAAAAAGCCTTATCATATAAGCCTTTGTCGAGGTTTTTGATGGCGGCATGCACTTCATCTTTTGTGGCAGACACACCTCTTTTATCGTAATTGTACATATTATAATATTGGCTCAAATTCTTGATTGTCAATAACTTATCAATGCTACTTTGGCAGTTTGGAAAGATTACTGGTTTCCAAACGCTGTCAGGATTTTAAACCCTGACAGCGTTACATCGAAATCTATTTTTTTAAAAAAAAACATACCGCCAAAGTAGAATTAAAATGTATATTTATATTTTTAATATAAATATCTTAAAAACTAACTATCAAGATTATTATTTTAATTTCTTTAATTCCCTTAATTATTTTAATTCCTTTAAAGCAAAGCTGCACCAAAAACACCTGCACTATCGCCAAGGCTTGGTTTCAAAAACATAGTATCCAAACGCGTATTAAAAATATGTTTTTTGACTTCTTCTACGCCCATCGTATATATTTCGTCGATGTTGCCAACGCCACCGCCAATCACAATCACATCAGGATCTAAAATATTGATAACCGCCGAAATGGCTTTTCCGAAATGCTCGAACAAACGTTGCATCGTCAGTGCAGCTTCAAAATCTGCACCTGCGCGATAGCGATCTACGATTTCGGGCAACGAAATATTGCTACCAGTCAGTTTTGCATAATGTTTTTGCAAAAATGGTCCAGCCAACACGGTTTCTACACAACCGATTTTACCACAATAACAAGGCGTGCCATTCGGCTCTAAGGGATTGTGTCCCCATTCGCCAGCAATGCTATGGCGACCATTGAGCGCACGACCATTCACGACCACGCCGCCGCCAACACCCGAACCCATAATGACCCCAAACACCGTTTCGGCTTGCGGACAAGCGGTCTTGACGATACCCAAATTGGCTTCGGCTACCGCAAAACAATTGGCATCATTGGCCAAGCGGACTTCTGCGCCCAATACATTTTCTAAGTCTTTTTTGAGTGGTCGCCCATTGAGCGCCGTCGTGTTGCTGTTCTTTAGCAATTGCGTAGATGGCTCTATGGCGCCGGGTGTACCGATGCCAATATGCGTTGGCACAATACCTGTTTCGGCCTTCAATAAATTGACCAAATGCACGATTTGACCAATGACATGATCGTAGCCTTTTGCCCCTTCGGTCGGAACACGCAAGCGAGCAAGCGTTTTCAAACTATCTTTGTGTTCCAGTACAATACCTTCTATTTTTGTACCTCCGAGATCTATACCTAGTAGCATAAGTGTTTTTTTATGTAAAAACAAAGAATACGTATTCAAATCTTTTAGCGACCTCCCTAAATCCCTCCAAAGGAGGGACTTACCATCGTAGTAGTAAATTTTAGGTAAAAAACCATATTTTACTTAAAATTGTGAATATGTCTAAGCTATTACCTTTTTTAAATTATAGCCTTGATGTGGCGCGTTTTTTCTTAGCAGGTTCTTGAGGTCGAGTTGGTTCAGCTTGCTTACCGCGACCAAAAAAATCACTGAATGGATCGCGTGACCTTAGCATTTCGCTCTCATCTTCTTCGTCCGCAGTATCGTCGCTGGCAATGACTGTAATTGGAATTGCCTCTGTGCGCAGCACTTGCTTCCCGACTTTGATAGCCGCACTTGGTACTTCGCATTTGCCTTGCTTTTGAGCGACTAAATAATATGTATATTGTGTACTTTGCGACACTTCACCATTGATAATAGACATATTGCTGGATACATTCGGGCCACTCACGACCTCTAAATCAACAAAATCAGGCGCTTCAAATTGGCTACCTTTTGCGTTTTCTAAAGAAAATACAACTTTTAGTTTTTTTCCAACGCCTATCGTTGTCTTAGCGACTTCTGCACTGAATCGTGCTTCGGTTTGCGCCATGCCAAGTTGCAGACATGAAAAGAAACCGATTACAAACAGGATTTTTTTCATTTTATGGATTTTTAAATAAGAAAATATTTTTTTTGCAAAAATAAAGACTATTTGATACTATCTAAACAATTAGCAAAGATAATATTTAAAAATTGGTAATTTTTGTTTTGTTGCGTTTTTTAAAAACGTATGTTATTTCAATATTTCTTTAAAATGCTAAATAAAAAAAATATGTATTGTTTGTATTTAGGTTTTTATCTTTTGTGGATAAAATATAGATAAAAAATAGATAAAATAGGCAATAAACGAGGTACAGTATATATTGCGAAACTAAAATAATGAATCTCCATTTGTTTTCCACAATATATCAATTGCGCATAACTCAATTTCACTCAATAACAATAATTTATTAAAAGCTATTTTGTCAAAATAAAATATTGATTCCGACGTTTTTTCTGTTTCTGGATGCTTTTACTGCCATTATGTCATAAAATAGTATTTAGGAATAATATATGATATAAATAAAAAGGCCGTAAAAAAAATATTATCTTTGTGGCATTTTAAAAGAAAATAATTTAGTAAATATAATAAGAAAATACCATGTTAGGTTTTTTAAAGAAAATATTTGGTGGAACAAAGTCTGAAAAAGACGTTGCAACCTTTTCGCCAATCGTAGATCAAATCAATGCCGAATATGCGCAATTGAGTTCACTCAGCCATGATGAGCTTCGTCAACGTACCGTTGATTTTCGTGCGCGCATAAAAGATTATGTAGCAGATATTGATACAGAAATCGAAAAAATAAAATCGGAAGTAGAAGCAACTGAAAATATCGCTACTAAAGAATCACTCTTTTCGCGCATAGACGAACTCTCGAAAGAGCGCGACCAAGCACTTGAAGGTATCTTGAAGCAAATTTTACCAGAAGCATTTGCAGTCGTAAAAGAAACTTCGCGCCGATTGTCCGAAAACGAAGAACTCGTGGTGACGGCAACACAACATGACCGTGATTTGGCAGCCAATGGTGCAAAAGATTACGTCCGTATAGAAGGCGATAAAGCCATCTGGAAAAATACGTGGCTCGCTGCTGGCGGTCGTATCACTTGGAACATGGTTCATTACGATGTGCAGTTGATTGGTGGTATGGTATTGCACAGCGGCAAAATTGCC
>JAYUJV010000541.1:0-1959 GCA_043764975.1 Saprospirales bacterium | reverse complement strand
CTCGTTTTGTAGAAAAAGGCGATTTTTTACGCTTACGCAATGTTACTTTGGCTTACAATATTCCATTGAATTTATTACAAAAAGTAAAAATAAAAAGTGCTCGATGCTTTGTTCAAGGTCAAAATTTATTTACCGCGACCAAGTTTAGAGGCTACGATCCTGAGTTAGCTGGCAACCTCACAGGCGCACAATATCCTGTTTTGAAACAAATAACTGGCGGTATCAATATCGTTTTTTAACTAAATATTTTTTTATAATTTTTGTAGAAGAACATTAGCTTAGTAATTCTTAGGAGTGTTTTAAGTATTAAGTATAGGCGTATTAAGTATACTAGTCTATGTTTTCATTTGATTATCAATGTATTATACAAATAAACAACTTGAATACTTAATACTTTTATACTTAATACCTAAGGAAACTGAACATAAGTTAAATAAATCCAATCACTCCACAAAATTTTAAATAATCAAGCAATTAAATATTAATAAAATGAAATTATATATAAAAATAGTAATACTAACATTGAGCATAAGTTTTGCTGCTTGCAACAAAATATTAGACGTTTCGCCAACGCACACACTGAGCGAAGAACTTTCTTTTCAAAACATAAACGATGTAGAAGACGGACTAGCGGGCGTGTATAGTGGCTTGCGCGGAAGTGCTTATTATGGCAATAATCTATCCGTTTTGCCGGATATGATGAGCGATAATTTGACCGAAAGTGTAGAATCTATCGCCAATTATCGTCCGATGACCGACTGGTATTTCAATGCCGAAACAGGTACAATTGCAAGCTCTTGGGCTGGAATGTACCGTGTTATCAGCAATGCAAATGACCTTTTGGAGCAATTGGCGCGTTTTGAAAACGCTTCAAATAAAAAGCAAGCAGACCGTATCAAAGGGCAATTATTGGCCGTTAGAGGTTTAGCACATTTTGATTTATTACGTTGTTTTTCAGACGATTATGATCGAAATTCTGATGAACTTGGCATCGCTTTGGTTACTGTGAGTGGTAGTAAAAAACCATTTGCACAACCTGCTCGCGCGAGTGTAAAGGCAAGTTACGACCAGATTATTAAGGATTTAGAAGAAGGCTTGACTTACGTCAAAAATACGGACAAACCGATTAATACAAAATTGGAGCGCAATAAATTAGATGAGGTTGGCATCAGTGCAATATTGGCGCGCGTAAATTTGTATGCAAAGCAATACGACACCGCAATTCGTTATGCGTCCGATGTGATCAAGGCGCGTCCGTTGGCGGATAACTTCGATTTTCCTTTTATGTGGACAGATAATGGCGTCGAAGAAGTTGCTTTTTCCGTTTATTTTGGTACAGGCGAAGGCGGACGTTTGGCGAGTGAAGTTTTTTCGCAAGGCGTAAATCGTGCTGCTTTTGATATGTCGCATGAAGTCGCTAATTTTTATGGCAAAAACGACATTGACCGCTTGAAAGACATTCGTTGGGACAGTTACGTCACAGCAGAATTAGCAACTTCGGCGAATGAGCCGCGTAAAAATCGCTTTGTGGCGACTAAATATAACAAAAAAGCATCAACGGCAATCGCTGACGGTATCGTCAATTTTAAGGCTTTCCGCACAGGCGAAATGTACTTGATTCGTGCCGAAAGTTACGCACTTACGAACAAAGAAAACTTAGGTTTGGCAGATTTGAATGAGTTGCGTAGCACGCGCATCGAAGATTTTAATGCTGGCAAAGAAACAGGTGCAAACCTAATACAAGCCATTGCTACCGAGCGTCGCAAAGAACTTTGGCTCGAAGGACATCGCTGGTTTGACCTGAAACGGACTTCGCGCAACATCGCTCGTCAAAAATGCGAATCGCCAACCACCGCTTGTGAACTCAAAGCCGACAATCGCGCTTGGACTTTTCCGATTCCACTTTCCGAAATGCAATCGAATCCAAATATGGTACAAAATAAAGGTTGGAAATAAGTA
>JAYUJV010000540.1:0-16318 GCA_043764975.1 Saprospirales bacterium | reverse complement strand
GTTCCCGAAGGCTCATATAGCACAAATCCATTCGATGGCGTGACGCGTATCAAGGAATTTAAGCAGCTAGTGCAGACCTTTCATAACAACGGTTTGCGTGTTGTGATGGATGTCGTTTATAACCATACCATGTTCGGCGCGGAAAGTTATTTTCATCAATTAGTACCTAATTATTATCATAGACAAGACAAAAATGGCGGATTCAGCAATGGCTCTGGTTGTGGCAACGAAACAGCTTCGGATCGTGACATGATGCGAAAATTTATGCTCGAATCCGTAAAATATTGGGTAGAAGAATACCACGTGGATGGCTTCCGTTTCGACCTTATGGCATTGCACGACATCGAGACTATGAACCTGATTAGCAAGGAGTTACACGCCATAAAGCCAGATATTATCATCTATGGGGAAGGTTGGACTGGTGGCGATACGCCGCTTGAAGAAGATCGTAAAACCAAAAAACAATCCATTGCGCAAGTACAAAATGTGGCTGCATTCAGCGACGATATGCGCGATGCACTGAAAGGTGGTTGGTCAAATCACAACGAAAAAGGTTACGTGAGTGGTCGCGATGGTCAGCAAGAAAGCATCAAATTCGGCATCGTGGGCGCAACGCAACATCCACAAGTTGATTACAATAAAGTCAATTATAGTCGTGCGCCTTGGGCTGCTGCGCCTTCGCAATGTATCAATTATGATGAGTGTCACGACAACCATACACTTTGGGATCGTTTGGGCAACTCGAATCCAGAAGACGATGAAGCCACAAAAGTAAAAATGTTTCGCTTGGCGCAAACCATCGTTTTGACTTCGCAAGGCATTTCGTTCATACACGCTGGCGGCGAGTTTTTGAGGACAAAACAAAACATCGAAAACTCATTTAATCATCCAGATGCCATCAATCAGATAGATTGGGCGCGCAAAACGAAGTTCAAAACCGAGTTTGAATATTACAGTCAATTGATTGCATTGCGTAGAGCGCATCCTGCTTTCCGCATGGCAACGACTGCCGAAATCAGTCAAAATCTGACGTTTTTGAATGATTTGCCAAACGGCGTTATCACGTTTACGCTTAACGGAAATGCAAGTGGCGATACTTGGAAAAATATCATTGTCGCTTACAATCCAAACCGAAGCGCAACGACAATCAATTTGCCAGTAGGCGAATGGAAAGTCGCTTTGGCGAATGGAAAAGTAAATAAAAAACTAAACCGTTGCCTAAAAGGCAACGCTGAAATAGAAGCGATAGGAACGTTGATATTGGTACGAAAGTAAATTTTATTTCAATACAAAAAAAGTGCAATTATTTGATAATCAGATAATTGCACTTTTTTTTATAGTTTAAAACCGAGTTGAATAATGCCTTCTATATAGCCGATGCCTTGCGTGGCTTTATCGCCTTTTTGACCAGTGGTCGGTATGGCATGCAGGTATGTAAAACCGCTTTTGCCAACCATTTCTAAAAATATTCGCTTATTGAAATGAAGTTGAAGACTAGTTTTTACGACTGCGCCTTCGCCCGAAATATTCCAATTGTGGTTGGCGCCGACATCAAATAAATGGACATCGCTGCGCGGCACAACCATAGAAATGCCTGCACCGATTGTCGCCACCAAACTAAAATGCTTTTCGTCTTCGCGATACAAATTAATGTAACGATCGGCATCTATCGAAACGACATTGTAGCCGTCCGTATGTTCAAAACGCAAAAAATCTGGACTCAATTTTATATCTTGACCTGTATATTTGCCAGCATATTGCTTGGTATCAATACTTGGAGAAGACACTTGAGCAGCAATTTCGCCTTCTATTTTCACGACTTGGTCGGTTACCATCACGTATTTCATGTGATCCGTTCCGACCGAAAAAGCCCAACGTTCACTTACCCGTTTTCCGATACGGAGATTATATTGCGGAATACTTAAATACTTGATATTGAGGTAAGTACCAAATAAATTTTCACGATTCAAAGGCGTTTGACGGTCTTTAGCTACCACCGAATTTAAGGTAAATTGATAACCTTTGCCCGAAAAATTGATGTCGCTTTTGGTATATGCCGAACGGTTATAACCCCAATTGAGGTAAAAATATTTTTTATCTTCTTGCGAAAATAAAAGACATTGAAAAGCAAAAATAAAGACAAGAATTGTAAATGTTTTTTTCATGAGATTTATTGTATTAAAATGATGCCGAAAGGTAGATACTATTCTACTTTTTAAGCTAATTTTATTGTAAAAAATCATTTCAGTTGTTAATAAAACGTTTTACGATACAAATAATTATGATTTTAAGTATATTTGTAGAAATTTAAAAATCAAAAAAATATGAAACACATTTTAATACATTTATTGTTGTTGTGCAGCTTTTCAGTCATGGCACAAACCGATCCGAGTTGGTCAGATTTGAAACCTTGCGGCTCGCCCCCAAATGACAACGCTTGGTTTCGTGGCGTAGAAGCACAAGTTTCACGCGGAGCAGACACGACTTACTACATTCCACTTTCGATTCATGTTTTGGGTGACGATGCCGGAAAAAACTACTTCGCTGCCTATCGTATTTATGACGCACTTTGCCAACTAAACAAGGATTTTGTAACCTCAAACCTTCAATTTTATATAAAAGACAAGATTTTTTATCACAATGATAGCAAATATTATACACATAAAAACGAACGCGAAGGTGCGAAAATGATGTTCAAATACAACATAGATAGTACTTTGAATTGCTATATCGTGGGTAGTCCAGGTGGCAATTGTGGCTACAATTTGCCTTATGCTGGCATTGCGCTTTCAAAAAGTTGTACAGGTGTAGGCAGTCATACTTGGGCGCACGAAATGGGTCATGCTTTGAGTTTACAACATCCATTTTTAGGTTGGGAAGCAAAAACTTGGAATCCTAATGTGCCAACGCCAGCAAAAGTCACGTACAATTATACATATTTTAAAGAATTTTACATTGCGAAAGATACGGTTATCATCGACACCACTTTCGTGGAATTGGTCGATAACTCCAATTGCTTAAAAGCGGCTGACAAAATTTGTGATACAAAGCCAGATTACATTTCTGTCCGTTGGAATTGCGATGCGCAAGGCTTGAGTCCGATAACCTACAAAGACCCGAACGGCTCGACGTTCAAAGCCGACGGCTCGTTGATTATGTCTTACTCAAACGATGCTTGCCAGACGCGTTTTTCGGAACAAGAGCGATTACAGATGCGTAAAATGTTGTTGCTAAAAAGGCCTTATTGGGCAGGAAAAAAATTAGGCGGTACACCAATTGCAGGAACAGTTGCCTTGATTTCGCCAATAACTGACCAAATCGTGCAGTATAACAATGTGAAACTCAATTGGGCTGAATTGGCGAATGCTCAATTTTATCAAGTACAAGTTTCTCGATTATCGACATTTGGCGTACTCGATGTCGATACGATTGTAAATGTTAAAACATTGACATTCAGTAAGTTCCAAAACAATCGTTCGTATTATTGGCGCGTGCAGCCTTTGAGCAATTGGGGCGCTTGCACGACGTATTCGGACAAAAGTTCGTTCAAAACATCAGATTTTGTTGGCACAAAAGACTTTGATAGCAATACAAAAATCAACGTTTATCCAACGCTCATTTCAGACAAACAAATTATTCATATTGATATACAAAGTCTTGATAATCAGACTTTCGACATACAACTATTTGACATTAGCGGCAAGCAAGTTTTTGAAAATAAAGTATTAGAAAATATCTCAAATATTGATTTTGAAATACAAACCAATACGATGGCAAAAGGCATTTATTTCTTGAAAATAAATGGTTTGAACGGCCAATTCGTACAACGATTGATGGTTTTCTAACGTCGTGATTTATCACAATGAAAACGATATTTACCAAACAAAAAAAGGGTATTCTCAACGAGAACACCCTTTTTTTCATATTAAAATCAACGCTTACATGATACCAAATACCTTCGAGTATTTGAGCAATTCGCCTGGATTTGAAACCTTTATTTTGCCCATCATAAATGCCGTCATTGGATTTTGCTGCCCAGTGACAAGTGCTATAAAAGTTTCTGCTTTAGTGCTAACTTTACAGACTACTTCGCCTACCAAACCTTCTTGAACAGTAAGCTGACCATCGACGAGATTTACGGTATATTTTCCGCCACCGTCGCCATCTACATCAAAGTAAAAAGAGGTATTTTGACCTGCTACGGCGTCACTATTTACCTTTTCAGGTAATGATAATATAAAATCTTTTGCTGTCATTTTTATAAATTTTCAATACTTAAATATTTATAAATAATTGATAATCAGTACTATATCAAAATATTTTATAAATAAAAAAGTATATTTTATTAAAAAAATTATTTTAAATAAAAAATTAAGGTCTAACTGATTTAGTAACTGCACCAGCTGTCAATGGAGATTTGTAGTAAGCACCATCTTTCTTTTTACCAGCTGTTACCATAGCTTTTTTAGCAGCATTGTATGCACTTACCATACCGCCAGTTTTACTCAAATCGCTAAATTTTACTTTATTTTTTTCATCTCCACCAGGTTTTTTGACCATCGAATCCGACACAATCACCGTTGATTCTATTATTTCTTTAATCTGCTTTGCAGTCAACTCAGGGAAATATGAACGCAACATAGACGCAACACCAGCCGTAACTGGCGATGCCATAGACGTACCACTATACGATGAATATGTACCATTTGGCGTAGTAGAATAAATATCGACACCTGGAGAAAATACATCTACGTTTTTCTTACCAAAGTTTGAGAAAGTAGCTGGCAAATCTTCGCCTGGCTTCCAGCTCAATGCACCGATTTCCATCCAAGTTGTAGCTTTTTTAGGCTTGAATAATCCTGCTTTTTCAAATTTTGCAGTCGGGAAATTAGGCGAAACATCATTGTCTTCGCTATCGTTTCCTGCGGCGTGAACTAGCAATACATCGTGTTTTGCAGCATATTTTACGGCTTTGTCCACCGCTTGTTTGTCCCAAGAGTAGCCTTTTCCGAAAGACATATTGATGACTTGCGCGCCATTATCGACAGCATATATGATAGCATTTGCTACGTCTTTATCACGCTCATCGCCATCTGGTACACAACGGACAGACATGATGCGCACATTGTCAGCGATACCATCCATACCTTTTCCATTGGCGCGACTCGCTGCAATGATACCCGCTACGTGCGTTCCGTGACTTGGATCTGGCCCTTTTGTATCGTTGTTGCCGTAATTATTTTCGTAAGAATCGTTTGGATTGTCGCCAACTATTGTAGCACGATCGTTAAAATCTGCGTTGTAATTGTAGTCGAGCATACTTTGAAAATGCTCACGACCTTCTTGCATCTGGTTTTTAAGTTCAGTACGAACATCTTCCATATTTTTGATTTCGCCTTGCTCCAAAAAACGTTGCGTGATGCGTAAACCACGCGCGAGTAATTGGTTTTCGCCTGCTTTTATTGCTTTTAAGTTACCCGCAGTAACGGCTTTACCACCAAGCTCTTTTTCGACGAGCGTAAGCGCGTCACCGATTAGCTTTTCTGTCGATGACATTTGCTCTAAGTTTTCATTCGCTTCGGCACGTTTATCTTCTACCAATTTCTTAAATTCGAGATATTGAGCGTATTCTTTTTTGTTGCTAACTTCACTCTCTTTTTTGTCGCCGTATTGAGCGCGCAATCTTGCATACAAACGCGTAAGTTCCAAGGATTCGTGAGAGATGTTTTTCCCATCTTTACCGCCAAGGAAATTCCAGCCATGGATATCGTCTATGTAACCATTTTGGTCGTCATCGATACCATTTCCTGCTATTTCGCCTGGATTTACCCACATTACGTCTTTCAAATCTTCGTGTTCGCCATCAACGCCTGAGTCGATTACCGCCACAATTACGGTCTTTGACTTGCGGCCATTCAATATTTCTTTATACGTTTTTTCGGTACTTACACCGTTTACATTGTCGGTCGTAGCATCTTTGTTAAACCAATTTTCAGGTGCTTTTTGAGCAAATACGCTCGCTGAACTAAGCAAAAGCGTGGCTGCAATTGCTGTTTTAAATCTAATCATCATAAATATTTTATTTTTTTTAATAAATTAACTTTTACTTTAAAAAGAACGATGTACCTTTGTAAAAATTTTATGTAAAGGTAAAATATTAATACTATTTTTTCCCTTTTTTCCGTTCAATAGTTAAAAAATATAGACTAAAATAGTTTTTAAAGGCGTTTTACAACTGTATTAAAACTCATTTCTAATCTTAATTATTGTTAATATCAAATAAAAATAGTTAAGTATCGTTATTAATCCTGTCACATTAATTAATAAAATAAATATATTTTTCAATAATTTCAATATAACTTTGTTATTATTATTGATTTATTGCGTCTAAACCTAAAAGTTAAAGAAAATTCAAAATATTAATGTTTAAAAATACAATTACACTATTATTACTGTTTGTTTGCTTACAAAACATAAGCGCACAACATCGTTTAGAACTTGGTGTTATGCTTGGTCCAAGTAATTATCAAGGCGATTTGTCTTCTAATCAACTTGATGAAATGGCAAAAAACGTAAGTTTAGCGGGTTCATTGCAAGCAAAATATTTTTTCAATGACTATGTCGGGCTTCGTTCTGAATTATTGTTTGGCCGATTTAAAGGAAACGATGCAACTTCTACGAGTCCTAATCGACTTATTCGTAATTTAAGTTTTCGTAACGACATTCAATCGCTATCCATTGCTGGCGAAGTGAATGTGCTTCGATATAATCCTAAAGAAGACAATAATTATACCTTATTTTTATTTGGAGGATTAGGTGTATATCATCACAATCCAAAGGCATTATATAACAATAGTTGGGTTGCTTTGCAGCCAATTGGTACTGAAGGGCAGACTTTGAAAAAATATCCGAATCTGAAACCATATTCTTTAATTGGTTTTACGTCTGTGATGGGCGGTGGTTTCAAATTTGCACTCAATCCACAATTGAACTTAACCATTGAGCTATCTGCCAATCGCGCCTTCAATGACTATATAGATGATGTGAGTGGCGCTGCACCATCTACCTATGATTTTGTAGAAGAAAACAACTTGAAAGGTGCAGAACTGTCGTATCGCACACGCGAGATTGCAGGCCAACCAAAAATTTCAGTTGGTGAAAATATCAGAGGAAATCAATCTATCGTAGATTGGTTTCTGAATGGTGGCATCGTTTTATCTTATAATATTTACGATCCAGGTTCAGGCAAGAATTTCAAAAAAGGTGTTTATAAAGGTAAATGTTATCAATTTTAAGAATTTATATAAACAAAAAAAGGTTGATTCGGAATCCGAGTCAACCTTTTTTATTTACATGAATTAATTTTATTATTTAGGTAATAAAATCGCATCAATTACGTGTACGACACCATTTGTTGCACCGATGTTTACCGCTGTAATCTTTGATGGTGTAGAGTTCAAACCGCCTGTAACTGTTCCGTTCGCTGCATTGATCGCTACTTCTCTGCCTTCAGCTGTCTTTACATTTCCACTTTTCAAGTTTGTAGAATATACACGCGCCGCAACTACGTGATATGTCAATACAGTTGCCAAAAAGTCTGGATCTGTACTTGCAATCTTAGCTGAGTTGAAGCCTGCTGCCTCGAATGCTGCATTGGTTGGTGCAAATACAGTAAATGGACCCGCGCCAGACAATATAGTTGCAACTTTTGTTTTTCCTGTGCTTGCACGCAATACTGCTTCTTTCAACAACGACAAGCTAGGAGTTGCAACCACCAATTCTACAATATTTTTTGTAGGTACTTGTATCACTGCATCAATGATGTGGATTACGCCGTTGTCAGCTGCTACATCTGCTTTTGTTACTTTTGCAGCATTGATTGATACACCATTTGCATCTTTTGTGATGTAAGCCTTACCACCGCTCAACATCGTCAATTCTGTGTTGTCAGCTGTTTTTACGTCTGCTGCCAATACTTTTGAAGCCAATACGTGGTATTTCAAGATAGATGCAAGTGCAACTGGATCTGCTGCATTGATAGCCGCTTCGTCCTTGAATCCTGCGCTAATGAAAGCTGCATTGGTTGGTGCAAATACGGTTAAGTTTGCGCCTTTTAAGGCATCTACCAAACCTGCTTTTACAACCGCTGCTTTCAACAATGAAAAATCTGCTGTGTTGATGACGACATCTACAATTGTGTTTGGCACAACTGGTGTTGGTTTTACTGGATCTTCTTTTGTACAAGAAGCTGCAAAAAATGTAAGGCTAATCATAGCCACGAATCCGAATAAAATGTTTCTGAATTTCATAATGAAGATTGATTTTAAATAATTAGTTATATAAATAAATTTTTAATAATAAGTTTTTAATAAATTTGATTATACTACTAATATGCAAGTTGCTTTGAAAAGGTTGCCTGACTGTTTAATCTTTTTTATATTTTTATTAAAAAAGATTAAACAAAAAAAAATCGAGTACAATAAATTGTACTCGATCCAAACAATATAAACAACAAAAAACAACTTTTTAAAATCTATATTCTAAGTTTATTCCGCCGCCAAAAATCGAAGGCGAATTACGATACTGTTCATTTTTGAACATTGGCTGTAAGGATTGTTGCAAAAAAGTAGTTGCACCAATGCCTAATCTTGAATTAATATTATAATTTAACCCAACACTTGCACCTAAAAATGGTGTCCAAATTGTTGGTTTGGGCGAAGTCTTGACGACGGTCAACGTTTCTAAAACAGCATCGTGATGAGATACCACTTCTTCAAATTGAGTACTTGCTTTCAATAAAATATTATTTGAAAACGTCATTTTGCCAGTTGCATAAAATTTTGGCGCAAGTCTGATACTTTTTCCCCAACTAATCGGAATATTGATAAATGACAAACGCTCAGATCCTTTTGCTGTCAATGGAATGGCTTCGCCTTGTACAATACTATGACCTTGTTGACGCGCCAATACCATTTGCATATTCAGATTCCCGAACGAAGTCGGAACGCTACCATTATATGTGTTGTCAAAATTACCGTTTTTGTTTTGCGTTTCGCCTTTTCCGTTAAATGGCAAAGCGATGTCGTAATTCAAGGTATAATTTAACTGAGAATATGCCGCGCCTATTTCGATAAATGAATTTCGTAAAGGTTTTGCGATATTTATACCAAACGAAAATGCGTTGTTCAGTTTTTCTCCATCGAAATTAGAAACGCTACCCTTTATGTTGTTCTGTAATTTAAAATTATTAGCAACTAAAGAAACAACAATTGGCAATGATTTTGAAACTTTTATTGGCGTAAGCAAATGTAAATTTTGAATTTCATTAGTTACTGTTTTATTAATTTGCAACATCGAAATCGCCACTAACGGCAAAGCCTCCAATAAAGTTGAAGGGCTTTTTGATTCAAAAATATTTATAACATCAGTTGTATTTACCTTTGTTTCTTCTTTTTTATCACTCGAAACAATGATAGGAATAATACCATTGATATTGAGTTCATTATCAACTAAATTTTTATTAATTGCCTGATTTTTAAAAACATTATTAGTTGCTAAAGTTGTTAATTTAGAACTTCCAATATTTTTATTGCTTGATTTTTTATTTTCAAATATATTTTTATTGTTTTCATAAGTAATTGAATTTAAATTATTTACAACTTTATTTTCAGCAACAGTTATTATATTATTTTGATTTGCAACTTGCGATTGGCTCGTTTCAAAAGACTTGTTTTGCAACTGAACTTCTGATGTCGTTTTCGTCAATTGACTTAACAAATTTGTTGGTTTTTGACTACTATAAAAATAAATAGCTGCACAAAACAGAAAAATTCCAAACGTCGAAATCCAACTATACATCAAAATACGTAGATTTTTTTTCTTCAAATCATCTTCGATATTTACCCAAACTTGTTCAGAAGGCGCGTTCCAATCCTGTTGCTCTATTTCATCGAAATCGAACATGGATTTAAAACCGTTCTCCAAATTTTTATCGTTATTCATGATTCATATATAAATTAAAATTGTTTTATTTAATAATTTTTTTACAAAGTAATCGCTACTCTTTGGCTGTTAGTTACCATTTTTTGTAACATTTGTTTTGCTTTAAATAGTTGTGATTTCGATGTACTGACCGAAATCTGCAAAACGTCTGCAATTTCGTTGTGCGGCATATCATCTATGACATACAAATTGAATACAGTTCGGTAGCCAGTCGGCAATTGTTGTATAAATCCCAACAATTCTTTTAGGCCAAGTTGCGAAACCGCATCATCATCACTGAGCGCATCTTCGTGAGTAGTTGTCATTTCTACAAAACTGATTTTTTTCTTACGAATCACTTGCAGTGCCTCATTGATGATGACGCGGCGTATCCATCCGCCTAACATTCCGCGGGAAATATCGTATTGGTGTAACTCTTTGAAAACCTTCAGAAAACCTTCTTGCAACATATCTTCCGCTTCGGATTTATCCGCACCATATCTTTGGCAATGGACAAACATAGCAGCCTTGTATCGCTCATAAAGCAATTTTTGACTACGAATATCGCCACCGAGACAACCTTTTACAACTAATTTTTCATCAAAATCCATGTTAGACATTTAGTTAGATAAACAAATAATTTATGAATTATAAGTTTATAACATCTAGTATGACATAAGGTTAGAAAAGGTTGCCTGGCAATTTGTATGTTTTTAAAAATATTAAATTAAAAAACAACACAAAGCAAAAAAGGCTTTTTCGATTCCTCGAAAAAGCCTTTTTATTTTGAAAAAGCAAATAAAACATTGCTTTTATTTTCTTAATCTAAAATTAATCTTTTACTATTTTTTGCGAATATTTCTGTCCGTTTATATCCAACACCACAATATACAATTGGTTTTCAAATCCCAAAATATTGGTTTCTACTTGGTGCAAACCTGGCAAATACGTTTGGTCATTAATTAAAACTTGTTTCGTAACACCATTCAAATCAACGATAGAAAGGGTGATCTTTGCGCGCTCTTGCAACGTAAATCCAACCTTTATTTCATCAGATGCAGGGTTTGGATTGATTGGATATAGTTGGTTTTTGACACTATAAAAATTCAAATCTTCGGCAGCAGTTGCAGCAGATTCTAGGTTCAAGTTTTCGTCGCCAGCTTGGTAGCTCACCCAACTAAACGGCAAATAATACATTTCGTCCGAAGTGTTTTCGCCCCAAGTGATGAACTTTGGCGGATTGTTCGGATTGTTGATGTTGTTCGTTGTGTTGTCATATTTCGCGTAAGCGTGCAAAACTGTTCCTTTCGGCAACACAATTGGCTTTTTGTATGAATACGTGCCTTGCCAATTAAAATCCCATTCTTTTACTTCCACCAAATTAATACTGTCTTTATTCGGCGTAACTGCCAACACAATCCAACGCTGACCCAACTTGTGGCAATGCGGAGAAATGTTCAGAAGCGACGCTTTTTCATTGAAAGTATATGTACCATGAAAATCTTTTACTTGACCCGCAGGTATCGCAAACGGCCCATTGACCAATACACCTGGCAACGGCACAAGTACTTTGCTTTTCACGTATCGCTTTGAAGGCGTTTTGGCAAAAAATAGATTTACCGACGTACTATCCCATTCGTCCACAGCAGTAGGTGCGTAGTGCATTTGTAACTTTAAGTCAGATTTTGGAGGCAAACGTTGCGTGATGTTGTTGTTATAAATAATTGGTCGCATACCTGGAACATAACCTGGCAATTGACTATCAAGACCGCCCAATGCGCCTGTACTTCCGCCTTCGTAACCATATTCAGGCGTTTTGGCATCGTCTGCCGCAGATGCACCAGTCGAATCTGCCCATGCCAAAGTATGGTGAACTATCTTTTTATTTCCAGGACGAACTTCCATCGAAACGACATCTTTGGCAACTTTTAGGTTCGTTGGCAATACAAAATAACGATATTCATCTTTATTGTTACCAACGTGCTTGTAGGCTTGCTTAAATGATACGACCAAATCTGGCACACCAACTTGCGAACCTTTCGGAAATATTGGTAATTTCGGCTCCAATTTCGCATCACCTTGAGGCGCTCCTTGTTTTGCCCAATCGCCGATTGTTTTTATTTCGGCATCCGTCAAATAATTTTCACCTTGAAAATGAGAGTATTTCGGATTCGCTTTCCATGGCGGCATATATCGAATACTCGTGACGTAAGCTATCATGCCCGACCAGTTTTTGACTTCGTCATAATTCGTCAAAGCAAAAGGCGCAACTTCACCGCTACGGTGACAAGTCGTGCAATGGTTATAAATGATAGTCGCCACGTGTTCGCTAAAATTTACGTTTTGTGCATTTGCAGCATAAAAACTGACCATGAATGCAACTATAATGTATAATTTTTTCATTTTAAAAATGATTTATGTTTCAAAAAATTATTGTAAAGTTTTATTTAATATCAAATTTGATTACTCCGTTTTCAAGTCTCTCCTTTGGAGAGATTAACTTCGTTGAGGGCTTCGCCGTTTAGAGAGGACTCACTTCATAATAAAACAACCAACCGCTTCCGTATTTTTTATACTAAGACACTGATTGTCAAGTATTTGATTCAGCACATCTTTTAGGTAAAAAGCGGTAACATATTGCCTGCGCTTCCCTACTCTCTCGTAACTATTGTCTATTTTGCCTTGGTATAAGATGCTTTGTGTTTCGTTCCGCAGCACAAAAACCTGAGGTGTGACTTCTGCATTCAATTTTTTAGTAAGTGACTGATTGTCATCGAGTTGTACATCAAAATTAAGTTTATATTTTTTCTTAAATTGCTTAATACTCGCCGAATCAGAAACTTGTATGTTCGGAAAAACACCAATCATTTTTATACCTTTTGCATCAAATTCTTCATTTAACGCTCGTAAAGATATGGTTTGTAATTGACAAATCGGACAAGTTTCGGATAAAAATACATAAACCGTCAAACTATCGGTTTGGGCAGTTGCCGTTTTGATAGAAAAAAAGAATACAAATAGGATTGAAAAATATTTTAATTTCATAAAACGATATTTGTAATAGAACTATTTCAATGCCAATTTATTGTAAAAAATCGAAATCTTCGATTAAAAAAGTACGTAAAAAAGATAAAACCTTTCAAGGGTTTCTACCAAAGTACTCAAAAATTTGTTTTTTTACGTCATTAAGTCAAAAAACCCTTGAAGGGTTCGTTACGGAAAAAAGAAAAAACCAAGCGTATATTTGCCGCTAAGTTAGCAGTTCCCTCCTTTGGAGGGTTAGGGAGGTCTCCTACCTTCCTCGTCCCAATTCTTTAAAATAAACAACCTCCACATTGCCTTGCGAATAGAGATTTTCGATTTCGCCGCTACGCTCATAATCGAGTCGAATGCAAAGGCTTTTCATCGCTTTATTGATGTCTTTGGTGGAAGTGAAAATCTTTTTTGTGGTACAAAGACCTTCTACGAATTGCATCATTTGCAAACCAATCCCTTGTCGTTGATGCTCAGGTGCAACGCCGATAAGTGTCACAAATCCGTAGCCAAAAAAGGTATAATTAAAGATAACGAAGCCTTTTACGACATTATTGGGCGCAAAAACATGACATTTACCAGTTTTAATGGCATCACGAAGGTAGCGGCGACGACGATCTGTACCGAGTGCCGCTGCATCAATAGCCGCTATGATTTCCAAATCCGTCGAGATTGCTTTACGAATATCCATAGTTATTTATTGCTCATCTTCTATGAATCCGCGATCGAGAAACTTAATCATCGGAGTTAGTTTTGAAAGCGTTTCGCTGATTAAATGCACAAAACCTGGACTCGTAATTTGCTCGTCCGTTACAGAATGTGTACCGACAAAACTTTTTAGTTTGAGGTATTCGGCAGCCTTATTTTCAGGATCGAAACCATTCGGCACTTTCACATTTTTTTGACCTGGCATTTCGCAAGTGCCAAAAGTTTTTACAAAATCTGGATGCTCCACGATAGCCATAAATTCATCGGGCGCATAAGCGATTTCGGTTCTGATTTTTTTCAAAACTGGCGGCATCGACATATACAATCCACCACCGATAAAACTTTGATTGTCAGGTTGTAGGTGTATATAATAACTCGCCGTTTGGCTTTTTTTACCACCGCTATTGATACTAAAAGACATATTTATCTTGTAAGGCGATTTGTCTTTCGAGAAACGCACATCGCGATTGATGCGAAACATACATTCTTTGGGCGTTTGCATCGCAATAGATGGATCGTGATGACTAAATTCGCCAATCACTGCCATCACTAATTGCTCCAAATCGCTTTTGGCAGACAAATAACGCTTTCGATTCGCCTCGAACCAGTCGCGGTTGTTGTTATCTCTCAGCTCTCGTAGAAACTGTAGGGTTTGGATTTGTAACATTGTTATTGTTTAATAATTGAAACACAAAATTATAAAAAAATAGATGGAAATTTAGATTTTGAAAGTTTAATTTATAAAATTTCATTTTTAGTAAAAAACAAAAAATTTATTATAAGGTTTTATTTATTTAAAAATAAATAACAAGGATAAATGGTATATTTGCGAAAACAATATTCACTTTTTAAATAAGAAAACATGAAAAAAAATTTAATTTTAACCTTATTAATGCTAGTAATAAATAATTTATTTGCTCAAAAAATAACAAATATTAGCACTGTTAACAACAAAGGTGTTTCAATTGCGATTGATGCAAAAGGTATGAAATGGGTTTTGACGACCAATAGTTTATATACTTTTGATGACACAAAATACACCCGAATCATAGAAAATGAAGGTGTTACTTTGTCTAATGCCTTTAACATATTAATAGATAAAGACGATGTAAAATGGATAAACACTAATGATGGTGTATATAGTTATAATGGAAAAAAATGGAAAAAATATACAACGGACGATGGCCTAGTTGATAACCAAATATATTATATGGCTATCGACAAATCGGGTAACAAATGGTTTGGCTCTCCTCGTAAAGGGATTTCAAAATTTAATGGTAAAAAATTTACTAACTATACAAAAGAAGAAGGCTCTTTGAGGCATAATGGCATCAATAATATATTTGTAGATGCTAAAGGCATAATTTGGATTGGATCTGATGATGGTTTGGCTAAATACAATGGTTCATCGTGGACTCATAGTAATGACATTAGTACTGCGCCTGAAGTTAAAGGTGCACTATTGGGTATTGATCATAAAAATCAAATTTGGGTAAGAAAAATAGATACTTTGAGCGTTTTTGATGGCAAAAATTGGAAAAGTTATCTTGCAAAAAATCCAAGTGGTAGTGATGCTAGATTATATCATATTTGCTACGACAACACAGGAAATCTTTGGGGAAGTGATGAATTTGCTTTATTTAAATTTAATGGTTCTGAGTGGATTTATGAAAAAAAAGCAAGCGCTTATAACCAAAGCATTAACTCGATGATATTTGACGATAAGGGCGCTATGTGGATAACTGGTGGTCATGGTATCGAGCGATTTGACGGTAAAAATTTTACGTTGCCGAATGTATTGACCAATAACAATTTGAGTGCCATCTGCATCGATAACAAGAGTAACAAATGGATTGGTTCTAAAGAAGAAGGATTAATATATAATGAAGGATCCAATTGGAAAACATATACCAGACCGACAACAATTACTAACAACAACATCAACGATATTGTGCAAGATAAACAAGGTAATATGTGGTTTGGTACAGATGGAGGACTCACAAAATATGATGGAACAACTTGGAAAAGTTTTACGGCCGCAGATGGCTTTATTTGTAAAGCTGTGCAGGGCATTCATTTTGATATAAAAGGAAATCTTTGGTTAGCCACAAATGGAGCTATTGCAAAATTTGACGGAACGACTTGGACAAATTATACAAAAACGGAGGGCGTAAGCACCAATAGAAGTAGTGGAATCACGAGTGATAAAAATGGAATTATTTGGGCAGCCATTGGAAATATGCTCAAGCCTGGAGGTGTTTTAGAAGGCGGTTTATCCAAATTTGATGGCACGACTTGGACAAACTATACGACAAAAGACGGTGTGCCAAGCTACCATGCCGAAGCCATCGCCATTGATGCCCAAGACAATAAATGGTTGGGTACAAATAAAGGCGTCGCAAAATTTGATGGCACAACTTGGACAACTTACACCACCGAACAAGGCTTAGCGAACAACAACGTAAATTTTATTTTCGTAGATAAAAATGACAATAAATGGTTTGGAACAGATGACGGCCTTTCAAAATTCGATGGCAAAACTTGGACTACATACAACACCACAAATGGTTTAGTACATAATGGCGTCAGAAAAATA
>JAYUJV010000539.1:0-1974 GCA_043764975.1 Saprospirales bacterium | reverse complement strand
CCTTGGCGAAAAAGCAAAAGCAAATTATGCGCTCATGCAAGCAGCAGATAGTATAGTCGTAGATCCACATAAACATGGTTTACAGCCTTATGGTTGTGGCTGTATTTTATTCAAAAATCCAGAAGTTGGCAAATATTATAAGCATGGATCGCCATATACCTATTTTAGTAGTGCAGAATTGCATCTTGGCGAAATTTCGTTGGAGTGTTCGCGTGCAGGTGCAGCAGCTGTTGGTCTTTGGGCAACACATCAAATGTTTCCTTTGGTGCAAGGTGGAGATTTTGCAAAAAGATTAGAAGCTAGTCGTGATGCAGCTTTGGATTTGTATAATCGTTTGAAAAAAGATAAGAATTATATCACACTTATAGAACCAGAAACCGATATTGTGACATGGGCAATTAGAGCAAAATCAGTTTCAGAAATCAGCGAAATTTCGAGAATTGTTTTTGAAAAAGTAGCCGAAAAAAATCTACATTTAGCTTTGTTCAATTATCCAGTTCGCTTGTTACAAGGTCATTGGAAAGGTATCGAAAAAGATGCTGAATTTGTAACTTGTTTACGTTCTTGCTTGATAAAACCTGAGCATAAAGACTGGATAGGGGAGATATGGGAGATATTGAAATCCTCCCTAAACGGCAAAGCCCTCAACGAAATTAATCCCTCCTGAAGGAGGGACTTGCAAACGTAGATTAAAAAAAGGATTTATTTCAGCTGAAATAAATCCTTTTTTTTGATTCAATAAATTTTATTATGTCTATTTTAAGACTAACTGACAAAAATGACTAATTGACAACATAGACAATCCTACTTTTCTCTAAACAAAACGGCTATCGGACAACCTTTGAAGTCATATTTTAGGCGTAATTGATTTTCGAGATAATTTTTATAATTTTCCTTCACGTGTTTCGGATGATTACAGAAAAACGCAAATGCTGGAAAATGTATCGGCAATTGTTGCACATATTTTATCTTGATAAAATTTCCTCTATGACTTGGTGGCGGTACTCTTTCGATCAACGGCAACATAAATTCATTGAGTTCAGATGTACGCACTTTGCGCGCACGATTTTCGACAACCATCATAACCGTTTCGACTACTTTGTGGACACGTTGCATTTCGTGTACTGACGTAAACACGACTGGAATATCTGAAAATGGTGCAAAACGAGCTTTGATTGTGTTTTCAAAATCACGAGCTGTATTTGTACTTTTATCCATCAAATCCCATTTATTGACAACAATTACGATTCCTTTATTTCGCTCGACTGCCAAATGGAACAAAGTCAAATCTTGCGATTCTACACCCAAAGTTGCATCCATGACCAAAACGACTATATCGCAATCTTCGAGTGCTTTTATGGCGCGCATGACTGAATAAAACTCTAAATCTTCGTGTACTTTCGCTTTTTTACGAATACCGGCAGTATCAATCAAGACAAATTCATGTCCAAATTTATTGTAATAAGAGTGCGTACTATCACGGGTTGTACCTGCAATATCCGTAACGATGTTGCGTTCTTCGCCTAATAAAGCATTCGTAAGCGATGATTTTCCTACATTTGGTTGGCCAATAATCGCCACTTTCGGCAAAGTAGTATCTAATGGAATAAAATTATCTATTTTATCGACCACCGCATCCAATAAATCGCCAGTTCCACTTCCAGAAATAGACGCAATGAAGAACAAATCCTCAAAACCCATGCTCCAAAACTCGTTGGCTTCCAACAAACGCTGACCATTATCGACTTTATTGACAACCAGAAAAACTGGTTTATCTACGCGGCGTAACATTTTTGCCACTTCTTCATCGAGGTCAGTAATGCCAGTTGTGGCATCTGTGATAAACAAAATTACGCTTGCTTCTTCGAGCGCCGCTTTGACTTGTTTGCCGATGGCTTCTTCAAAAATATCATCAGAACCTTGCACGAAACCGCCAGTGTCCACCACCGAAAATTTCTTACCATTCCACTCGCA
>JAYUJV010000538.1:0-1978 GCA_043764975.1 Saprospirales bacterium | reverse complement strand
CGCGAAGTCTCGATTCTGAAAAGTATTGTTCAGTTTGGCGATGTGACCGTGAAGCAAATTATGCGCCCGCGAGTAGATATTATTGCCATAGATTTGGCAATTGATTTCAAGCAATTAATCGTGATGGTCAAAAACAATGGATTTTCTCGATACCCAGTTTTTGAACAAGATTTGGATAACATCAAAGGAATGTTGTACTCCAAAGACTTGCTCGAACACCTCGATAAAGGCTCGGATTTTGATTGGCAAACCCTTGTGCGCAGCGGCGTATTGTATGCGCCCGAATTCCAGAAAATTGATGATTTATTAGTAAAATTTAAGCAACAAAAAAATCACATGGCGGTCGTGGTGGACGAATATGGCGGCACAGCTGGCATGATTACGCTCGAAGACATCATGGAAGAAGTCATCGGCGACATTCGTGACGAATTTGATGACGAACCCAATCTGGATTACGAAAAAATAGATGAGCATAATTATATATTTGAAGGCAAAACGCTCATCAACGATATGTGTCGCGCCTTGAATATGGACAAAACCTTGTTTGAGGAAGTGCGTGGCGATGCCGATTCATTGGCTGGCTTGATGCTCGAAAACATAGGTTATATTCCTAAAAAAGATGCTGAAATGAAGGTCAATCATTACACTTTCAAGGCATTTTCGGTCACTAAACGCCGTATTGAAAAAGTAAAATTGACGATAGAACAAAAGTAAAAATTATATTTATAAAAGCATGAAAATCAATAACTTACTACTTTTATTACTGATCACAGTATTGTGCAACAGCTGCGAAGAGGCTGCGCCTATTCCGAAACCACGCGGATTTCCGAAAGTAACGTTACCCGAAAAAGCATATCAACCATTCAAAGAAGGCTATTGTCACTTTACGTTTGAATATCCAAAATATGCAACCATTGTTCAAGATACTAGTTTTTTTAACGAAAAACCCATCAACGATTGTTGGTTCGATATATACGTGCCGAGTTTGGCAGCGCGGATTCACTGCTGTTACTATATATTGGATAAAGTCAATAATCTTGAAAAACTGAATGCCGATGCGTTCGATTTGGCCAACAAACACAACGTAAAAGCGGATTATATAGATGAACTGCCGATACACAAACCGAATCACGTCGATGGATTTGCCTTCGACATAGAAGGTGCCGCCGCTTCGCCTTTTCAGTTTTATCTGACCGATAGCACGACGCATTATATGCGCGGCTCTTTGTATTTTTATACGAAAGCGCGCCCAGATTCTTTGGCACCAGTACTTGATTTTATGAAGCGTGATATTATGCATATAATTAATACCTTTGAGTGGGAGAAGAAAAAATAGTTAGCTTTTAATAAATTTTAAAGGTATAAATTAATAATTTATAAAATATTAATTAGTCTTTAATTTTTTATTTAAATAATTGATTATCAATGTATTAAAATGAAAATATATTATTTTTTATTTTTATTTTAATTATAAATTTCATTTTTATACTTACATACGTTTATTAGCATTATTTTTGAATTAAAATACTGTTACTCAAAAACTCGTATGCGCCGAATATTTTTTTTTATATTGATACTCTTGAGCGGCTTCTCTGGAATAGCTCAAACACGCTTGGCAAAGGCAGAGCGCTTTATGCGCGAAAATGCCTATGCGCGTGCTATTCCGCTTTGGAAAACGGAACTTGACTTGAAAGAAAATATTGCTTATCGCGCCAAACTCGCCTATTGTTATCGCATGACCAACAACATGCAAGCTGCGCGCATCGAATACGAAAAAATCATTGATCATCCGCGCACACGCACCGAAGTTTTCTTTTATTACGCCGAAACACTCATGAGCGAAGAGCGTTACGATGAAGCCAAAACTTGGTTCAAACGATTTATGGAAGACCATAAAGACGACACCAAAGCGCCCATACTCATCACGGCTTGCGATCAAGTAAAGTACATAAAACCGATGTTTCCCGATATGGCGATT
>JAYUJV010000537.1:0-5252 GCA_043764975.1 Saprospirales bacterium | reverse complement strand
AGCTACTTGGTACAACGGATTTTTGAGCAGACTAAATATTTTTTCAAGATTATTTCCCATAATTTATATTTTATACAACTAAGCATTTATACTTTACTATAATGCAAGAATTAAATAAATGTTCATTTTGAACAAAAATAAAAAACTACAGTAAGGGTTTTTCGTTTGCCTACTGCCGTTTTGTTGAATTACTTATTAGAAGTTTTATATGATTTTTTAGACAATAATTCAGACCTTAAAATATTGATTTGATTTGTTTTTTTGCGATTGATGGGGGAAAACTTATGCTTCTTCGCCAACTACTTGTTGGTAAGTAAGCGCTGCTGCTGCTGCGCCACCAAAACAAGCTACGAAGTAAACCCAAAGATTAGCCCAGTTGAACATTTCGGCAACTGATGCACCAATGGCTACTGCAGGATTGAAAGCACCACCAGATATTGGACCCAAGGCAAATGCCATACTCGTCACGGTAAGACCAATGGCCATACCATAAAATGAGTTGCCAGCATTTGCCTTTGCAGTTGCTACGTTTTGGATAACCCAAACCAAAATGAATGTGCCAATAAATTCAGCAAGAAAAGCTGGAACGATGTCTATCACCATCGGCGATGGCGTTTTACCAGTCGCAACACCCGAAATTAGGATTGCGCCAATGACCGAAGCCAATACTGAACCCAAGATTTGAGCCACTACATAAAATACAAAATCATTGACATTTATTTTTTTGCGAATCAATAGCGCCAAACTTACTGCTGGATTATAGTGCGCACCCGAAATATGTCCACCTGCATAAACTACCGCCATAAGCATTAGTCCAATTGAAATGGCTGGAATTGTACCAGTTGCACCATTGTTACAAGCAACAACGATGGTCAAAACCAAGCAAAATGTGCCGATAAATTCTACAATATACTTTCTCATAATGTAATTTTTTTTAAATAAAAATGTTTAAAAATTTGTTTATTGTATTAAAAGTCTGAATTTCGCAACAAAATATAAATTAATTATGAATATTGCTATCATTGGCTACGGAAAAATGGGAAAAGTGATCGAAACCATTGCTTTATCGCGTGGTCACGAAGTTACTATCAAGGTTGGCCGCGAAGGCGTGCATAGCCACGACTTTTATGGCGTGGACGTAGCCATCGAGTTTTCAAAACCCGAAATGGCATTCGATAATGTCTTGTTTTGTCTCGAACACGATATACCTGTGGCTTGCGGTACGACCGCGTGGCTACAACATTATGATGATGCCGTTCGGGTTTGCAACATGACGAACGGCGCATTTTTGTATGCCTCAAATTTTAGCCTTGGCGTCAATCTTTTTTTTGAAATCAATAAAAAAGTCGCAGCCTTAATGTCAGCTCATCCGCAATATAAGGTGAGCATGGAAGAAATCCACCACACCGCCAAACTCGATGCGCCTTCGGGAACAGCCGTAACGTTGGCACAAGACATTATGGATAGTTACCCGAACCTAAACAGCATCGTGAACGAAGCGACCACTGTCGAACACGAACTAGGAATTGTATCAAAACGTATTGATCCTGTGGCTGGTACACATAGTGTTTTTTATGATTCGAGTATCGATAGCATCGAAATAAAACATACGGCACATAGCAGAGAAGGCTTTGCGCTGGGTGCAGTCGTGGCTGCCGAATGGCTCGCTGGCAAACAAGGCGTGTTCGGTATGCGCGATGTACTTTTGGGATAATGATTTTTAGAAATTAAAATAATTAAGAAAATTAAAATAATTAAGAAAATTGGCGTAAAAAGGACGTACTTTTGCACCATAATTACAATTTAATATAAATTATTGATATTATAAATGATGTTTAAAATAATTTTTTTAGCAAGTTCATTGTTATTGGCGATGCAAGGTTGTGGTGGAAATGCAACTGGCGAAAAACAAGTAAAAGCCATTCAGCCAGGCTCGAATGCAGAATTGATTTCTAATCCGACATCAGCTTCGGGCATTGATACCATCAATGTTGCCAAAATACAATTTTATGAAACCGAATTTAATTTTGGAAAAGTAAAACAAGGCTCGATTGTACGCCATACATTTAAGTTCAAAAACATCGGCAAAATGCCTCTGTTGATTACAGATGCGTATGCAAATTGTGGTTGCACCATCGCCGAATATCCTAAAATTCCGATTGCACCAGGTGCAGAGAGTGAAATAACTGGTGTGTTCGATACAAAGGATAAATATGGAGGACAAGACAAATACGTTTATGTTATCGCTAACACAAATCCGAATAAAACGACCGTTTTGATGACTGGCGAAGTCTTGAAACCAGCTGATAAGTAGTAACCCACATCAGACCTTACCGACACCTTGAAGGTATCGATAACGTAGTAATTCAAATAATTACAAATATAGTTTTTATACATTTATAAATAAAGAAAACGTACTATGATTTTATTACAAATGACAGGAGGAGGAGCAAATCCTATCAATTTTTTATTTCCGGTAGCCATTATTGGTGTTATGTATTTTACGATGATTCGTCCACAGATGAAGCGTCAGAAAGAAACGGTTAGTTTTCAAGCAAGTTTGCAAAAAGGAATGCGCGTTGTGACTGGCGGCGGCATCGTAGGCAAAATAACGAACATCGACGAGCGTTTTGTGACCTTAGAAACTGGCAAAACGTTTATCCAAATCACGCGCTCATCTATCTTGAATGAGGTGTCGGACACTGTTGCAGCGGCCGAATAATCCATGATACAGATATTCATAACTGGCGGCACGTTCGATAAAGACTACAATTACCTGACTGGCGAGTTGTTTTTTAAAGACAGCCACATTCCCGAAATGCTCGACCGCGGTCGTTGTTCACTCGATGTGGACGTAAAGACTTTGATGATGGTCGATAGCCTCGAAATGTCGGACATGGATCGTGACATTATCTTGCATACTTGTCGCAAATGCACCAGCAATCAGATTGTTATTACGCATGGAACGGATAGAATGGTGGCCACGGCGCGCTTTTTGGCACTCCAAAAAGACCTCGAAGCCAAAACCATTGTCTTGACTGGCGCCATGATTCCGTATGCTTTTGGCATCTCGTCCGACGGTTTTTTTAACCTCGGCAATGCCTTGGCTTTCGCCCAAACACTCACACCAGGCGTATATGTGTCTATGAATGGTCGCTATTTTACTTCGGACAATGTTCGCAAAAACAAGCAAACTGGCTATTTTGAAGAAACGAATGATTTGGGGAATCGTGAGTCGTGAGATCGCTTCGCTTCGTGAGTCGAGAGAAAATACACCGAGAGAAAATACATCGTGAGTCGTGAGAGAAATTGCTTGACGCAATTTTTTGTCGTGAGTCGTGAGAATGTTGTGGCAAACTTTTGAAATTCATCGAGAGTCGAAAATCGAGAGTCGAGAGTATTTTGATGGCAAACTTTCGAGTGCGTTTTAATATAAATCACTTGATTTTAAATATTTATTTCTAAAATAGTTATCACATTTAGGAAGTCCCTCTTTTGGAGGGATTTAGGGAGGAAAAAAAATGATCACATATCAAGATTTTGATAAAATAGAAATACATACAGGAACAATCTTGGAAGCCAAAGATTTTCCGAAAGCGCGCAAGCCAGCTTATCAGTTGTTGATAGATTTTGGGGCAGAAATTGGCGTGAAAAAAACGAGCGCACAAATTACCGCGCGTTATACCAAAGAAGAATTGATTGGCAAACGCGTGATGGCCGTTACCAACTTTCCGACCAAACAAATTGCTGACTTTATGTCAGAAGTGTTGATATTGGGCGCCGTTGCATCCGATGGAGTAGTCACGCTTTTGACCACGGATAAAGAAGTCGAAAATGGTTATCGGATTTCGTAATTTGGTTATTTTGAAGTAACTACTTAGCAATGTTTGAAAACGTTGCGTATTGAGAACGCTGATTTCACAGATGCCTTCGGCAAACACGGATTAAAACGGATTTTTCTAAATAAGATATTAAAATCTGACCTTAATTTAAACGGCCAAGTTATTGCATTTTGAATTAAAATAAAAGTATAAATCATTGATTATTAATATTTTATACTTTTTAACAATATAGTTAGAATTTTACTCAACATAAAACTGTTTCCTTTTACACATTTCTCATTGGGCGAAATGGAGGAAATTAGTTAGTTTTAAAAAAATAGATGAAAAGACCTAGGTTAACTTATGAGGAATATCGACATAAGCGAGATGAAAATAAGTTGTCAGCAAACGAAGCGTCGCGCGATCAGCAAGCGGGAAATTTGCTTGACAAAACGATAGAAATTCCTAAAAATCCAGAAGCCAACAACCTCGAAAAGTCGAAAATAGTGGCGACCACACTCGAAGGTTTGGAGCAAGTGTTGGCTGCCGAACTTCGTGCTATGGGCGTGACCGAAATGGAAGTAGTCAGTCGCGGTGTCATCTTTGAAGGCGATAAAAAAATGCTTTATCGTTGCAATCTTGAATTGCGAACGGCGATTCGTGTGCTAAAATCCATGACGATATTTAGAGCAAGACATGAGAGCGCTTTGTATTCCAAAATTCGAGAAATCGATTGGTCGAAATACCTCGATGTGGACGGTACATTGGCTATCAATGCTGTGGCGAACTCAAAATATTTTACGCATACACAATATATTGCCTTAAAAACGAAAGATGCCATCGTAGATCAGTTCCGCGACAATTACGGTCGCCGTCCGAATGTGGATACAGTTCGCCCGAAGTTGCGCATCAATATATATGTGCATGACGATGAGTGCGAAGTGTTGCTCGATAGTTCTTCCGACCCATTGTTCAAACGCGGTTATCGTACAGAAACCCTCGAAGCGCCACTCAACGAAGTCCTCGCCGCAGGTATGTTGATGATTGCCGGCTACGACGGCTCGCGTGCGCTCGTGGATCCGATGTGCGGCTCAGGCACAATTTTGACCGAAGCGGCCTTGATTGCCTACAACATTCCGCCGCAATTGCACCGTGAGTTTTTTGGCTTCACGCAATGGAATGATTACGATCCAAAACTTTGGAAACAAGTCATCGAAGAAGCAAAAGCGAAGGTTTTGACAGAGAAAAAAGCACCGATTTTTGGTTTTGATAAAGATTTTCAGGCCATTCGCGTCAGCGAGCGCAACTGTGTGAGCGAAGAAATGGCTGGCAGAATCGCCATTGAACGTAAAGCTATCGAAAAGCTAGAACCGCCTGTGATGAATGCTATGATTGTGACCAATCCGCCTTATGATGTGCGTTTGGAAATGG
>JAYUJV010000536.1:0-1984 GCA_043764975.1 Saprospirales bacterium | reverse complement strand
TTTCGCAAGGCCAGCTCGATGTCATGCTCAATGCAGCCATCCAGATTCGGCACAATCAGATAGTTTTGCTGGCCGAAATGCCTTTGTTTTATTGAAATAAGTCAAAAATGTCAATTAGTCTTTTTTGTCACTTAGTCGCTGATAATCAACATTTTAAATAATAACAAAATTACGATTTGTAATAAAAAGATAAGTAAAATTTTAGGTAACACCAAAGTTTTATGCTACGATGGCAGCTCCCTCCCTTTGGGAGGGTTGGGGTGGGTTTTTAGGTTATTTTTTTGTGATCTCGGCGAGAATCGAACTCGCATCAACAGAATCGGAATCTATTATTTTATCCATTAAACTACAAGATCTTTGGTTCAGATTTATCTGAGTTTCAAATTGTGTGCAAATGTAGTTATTTTTTAAGATAAAAAAAATGAAAAATGATATTTCAAATTGAAAAAGACTGATTTTAGATAAGACATTCGCTGCAAATAAAGTATCTTTGCGCTATGAAAATCGAACTAGAACTAAAATTGCTACCCGAAGAGGCAGCCAACCCTGATCTCGTGCGACTAAAAGCAGCCCAACAAGCACAACTCGACCTCGACGATGTGCAGTCCATTCAATATCTACGCAGATCCATTGATGCACGTAGCAGACAGGCTTATGTGATGCTCAAAGTGGCGATATATAAACACCAAACGCCCGATGCCGAAGCCGCCATATTAGATAAATTCCAAGATGTAAGTCACTCAAAATCAGTACTTGTGATTGGTGCTGGGCCAGCAGGTTATTTTGCTGCGCTCGAACTCATCGAGTTGGGACTGAAACCGATTGTGCTGGATAGAGGCAAAGATGCGCGCGCACGTCGCCGCGATTTGAAGGCGATTCAGCAGTACGGCGAAGTGAATCCGCACTCCAATTATTGCTTTGGCGAAGGCGGTGCAGGTACGTATAGTGACGGAAAACTCTACACACGTTCTCAGAAACGAGGCAATATCGAAAAGTCGTTGCGCCTTTTTATAGAACATGGCGCCAATCCCGAAATCTTGATTGATGCACATCCACACATCGGCTCCAATAAGTTGCCACAAGTCGTCATGAATATGCGCGAAACCATCATCAAATATGGTGGCGAAGTACATTTCGATACATTTGTGACCGAATTAATCATTAAAAATAAAAAAATAGTCGGTGTCGTGACCGACAAAGCGACCGAATTTCGAGCCGAAGCCGTCATCATGGCGACTGGTCATTCGGCGCGCGATATTTTTTATTTGTTGCACCAAAACAACATCAGAATCGAAGCAAAACCCTTTGCGCTCGGCGTTCGGATAGAACATCCGCAAGCGCTCGTGGATAGTGTGCAATACAAAACGCCCGAACGCAGTCCGCATTTGCCAGCCAGTAGTTATAGTTTGGTGTGCCAAAGCGAGTACCAAGGCAAGCAACGCGGCGTGTTTTCGTTTTGTATGTGTCCAGGCGGTTTGGTCGTGCCAGCCGCGACTTCGCCAGGCGAACTGGTCATAAACGGTATGTCGATGTCGCGCCGCGACAGTAAATTTGCGAATAGCGGCACAGTTGTTTCAGTTGAGTTGGAGGATATGCAAGCCTACCAATCACATGGCGTTTTTGCGGGTCTTGAATTGCAAAAACACATCGAACAAGTCATGTTTCAAGCTGGCGATGGCTCTCAAAAAGCACCTTCGCAACGGATTCCTGATTTTGTGAATAAAAAAATATCAAGTTCGCTTTGCGATACGTCCTACATTCCAGGCTTGTATAGCGCGCCGATGCACGATTTGCTACCAAAACCACTTTACGAACGCTTGCGACAAGGCGTGGTGCAGTTCGGCAAAATGATGCGCGGCTATTACTCCGAAGAAACGAACGTGATTGGTACCGAAAGCCGCACGTCGTCGCCAATCCGAATCCCTCGCAATACCGAATCGCTGATGCACGACGATTGCGATGGCCTTTTCCCTTGCGGCGAAGG
>JAYUJV010000535.1:0-5254 GCA_043764975.1 Saprospirales bacterium | reverse complement strand
TGCTCTGGTTTGAATTTTCGCGCAAGCGAGTGTTTAATATCTACCAACGTTATTTTTTGCGTAAAGGCATGAAAAATATTGGCATCTACGTCCGCTTCGGCAATCTCGCCAGCCATTGAAAAGGCATCGTCGAGGTTGCCGCTGATGATGATGAGCGTGCGCGAGTGATCTACTGCTTCGTAGATTTTCTTTTTCATGCGGCGCTCTTCTATGATTTTTAGCACGTCTTCCTCTTTCATTTCTGCAATTTCGACGATACTATGCTCAAGGTCAAACACTTTTTTGAGTTGCGGCGCTTGCCAGATTCCGACCACTGCTTCTTCTATTGGCGGTTGTCCTTCTTCTTGCACCACAGGGTTGCGCTTTCGCTGATAACTATTTACGCGAAAGCTGTTTGAATAATATTCAATGTCTTCTTTGCTCTCTCGTTTGGCCAAACGACCATCACTCAAAAGTTCCCAAAAATCTTGAAAACGCGTATTTTGTAGCGGATTCCCTTGCGGATCGAGCGTATTGAAGCGTTGGATTTCATCAAAAAGCACAATGCCTGGTTTGCCGTCATTGATACCGTTGGCATCGAGAATGGCGCTCACGCTGTTTTTCCAGGTATAATGCTCGCTGTTGCTCAATTCTACTTCTGCAAAACGATCTTGAAAATCGAGTTTGGACACCAAGCGGCGCACGAGGTCGGTTTTGCCCACGCCAGTCATACCCCAAAGATTCACGATGATAGGGCGCGTGAGGACTTGCGGCATCAAATACCATATTTGGATATAATCGACTACTTCTTCTATGATGTAGTCAATGCCGATAAATTCAGATTTGAGTTCCGCTTTTATGCGCTCAAGGGTTTGTTTTTTTTGTTCAATCTCTTTTAGATTCAACTCAAATACTTGTTCCATAGCTTATATATGTATTTTGTTTTACCTTTGCGTCGTTTTAGAAAAGTTGTTTTGCAATTAAAAATAAAATAATACGTTTTTAAAATGAAAAACGTATTTTGATTTTACCTTTTTCAAACGTTGGCAGCGTTCAAAACGCTGCCAACGTTGTAGTTCTTTTCTTAAAACACGAATGTAAAATTAGTAAAATATATTTTATTAATAAAACATATTTTCTTTTTCTTTCTAATATCTTCATTATCAGTTATTTAAAAATGTTAAAAAAGTCTATCATACGCTTACTTTTTATTTTTACTGTATTACTATTCAGTAATATATCAGCGCAATGTGCCGCCAATTTTGAATTTACGCCCTTGGCCAAGCGCGCTTACAATCGGGTTATTAGTCTTCGTTTTGCGGAAGCGATACCGATGTTAGTGGATTTGCGCATCAACGAACCCGATAACCTGATTGTGTATTACATAGAAGATTATATGGATATTTTGAAAATCGTGATGCACGAAGACAAGGCCGAATTTAAGAAACTTGAACCCAATAAATCGAAACGATTGACGGCTTTGGAGCGCGGTAAAAACTGCGGTTCGCCTTATTATCGCTTGTGCGTGGCCGAAATTAACTTGCATTGGGCGCTCGCACGAGGCAAGTTTGGTGAATATGGGCAGTACATTACGGCCATCCGAGAGGTAAATAATGCTTATCAGCTGCTGACCGAAAATCAAAAAAAATATCCAGATTTTATTGCTAATAAAAAAACATTAGGCATTTTACACGCTTTGATAGGTACAATCCCATCCGAATTGCGTTGGGGAGCGAAGCTATTGAGTATGAACGGCTCTATCGCGCAAGGTCGCCAAGAAATAGAAGAAGTCGTGGATTATGCCAATGCACACCCAGGTTTTGTGTTCGAGGAAGAAACACTCGTGATGTACTCGTTTGCGCTACTTTACCTCGGCAATCAGGCCGAAGATGCTTGGACAGTCATCAAAAAAGGAAAATTAGATGCAGCCAAAAATCCGCTTGCTGCCATTGCGCTCGCCAATGTGGCCATGCGTACAGGTCGCAATGATGAGGCGATTCAGTACTTGGAGTCGCGTCCGCAATCGAGTGCTTATATGTATTTTGCATTGCCAGAATATATGCTCGGCGTCACGAAACTATATAAACAAGACGCGTCTGCTAAAGCGCATTTTCAGACGTTTATCAATAAGTTTCCTGGCAAAAATTATGTCAAAAATTGTTATCAAAAACTGGCTTGGCATTACTTAATCAATGGCGATGAAAAAGGTTATTGGGACAATATGGCGCTTTGTAAATCGAAAGGTACAGACGTGATAGATGAAGATAAAAGTGCTTTGCGCGAAGCAAAAACTGGCCTAAAACCTGACGTGACGCTCTTGAAAGCGCGTTTGCGATTCGATGGCGGTTATTATCAACAAGCCTATCAGTTGCTGAAAGATAAAAACATAAAAGACTATGGTGACAAGCGTTTTGAGCTCGAACACACGTATCGTTTAGGCCGCATCACTCAAAAAATGGGTAACAGCACTGAGGCTTTACAGCATTTTCAGACGACCATTAATACTGGTCGCGATGAGCCTTATTATTATGCTTGCAATGCTGCTTTACAGATGGGGACGATTTATGAAGAGCAAAAAAATACGCAACAAGCTATTAATTATTATAATTTGTGTATCGAGATTAGTCCAGAAGAGTACAGTATGAGTTTGCACCAAAAAGCAAAAACTGGCTTGAATCGTTTGGGGAAATAGATTACAAAGTGCATAAAGTTTTATACTTCTATAATGGTGGGAGTGCCGTACGTAATCCTGAAGGGATTGAATATTAATAAATCCCAGTGAAACTGGGATAATGTAACAACGATTAGTTACAACCACGAAGTGGTTGAACGATTATCTACGTTTTAAGTAGTGCAAGTTCAACCACTTCGTGGTTGTGACCAACGTTAAACATTAATAACCCTCAGTTTCACTGAAGGTTATTAATGTTTAACCACTTCGTGGTAATTTAGATAAAAAAGATAAAATATTATGCAGTATAGTATATTTGGTAATTAGTAACAAGCAAAATTTGCTTAAAATTAGCTTTTGCTAATTGTCTTTTGCTTATTGAAACCAGAAATACATTAAACTTCAAATTTACAATTTTCTTGTATAATACCTAAATCCTACAAACCCATTATTCTCCGATTGGTTTCCGTATCTGCATCGCCACCTGCAAAATCATCAAAAGTCTTTTCGGTTACTTTTATCATATTACTTTGTATAAAAGGTGCGCCTTCGCGCGCGCCTTGCTCAGGATCTTTGATGCAACATTCCCACTCAAGCACCGCCCAACCTTCATAGTCGTATTGCGCCAATTTTGAAAAAATGGTCTTGAAATCGACTTGTCCATCGCCAAGGCTACGGAATCGTCCAGGTCTGTCTATCCAAGATTGATAACCACCATACACGCCACTTTTGCCGTTCGGTCTGAACTCAGCATCTTTGACATGAAACATTTTTATATAATGATGATAATGATCTATAAATTGCAAATAATCAAGCTGTTGTAACACAAAATGTGATGGATCATACAAGATATTCACACGCGTATGCCCTTCGCAAGCCTCCAAGAATCGCTCGAATGTAACGCCATCGTGCAAGTCTTCGCCAGGGTGGATTTCGTAACAAACGTCCACGCCACAATCATCAAATTCGTTCAGAATCGGCAACCAACGCTTTGCGAGTTCTTCAAAACCTTGCTCCACGAGTCCTTGCGGACGTTGCGGCCAGGGGTAAACAGTATGCCACAACAACGCACCACTAAACGTAGCGTGTGCCGAAAGACCCAATCGCTGACTCGCTTTTGCAGCATATCGAAGTTGTTGCACTGCCCAAGCAGTACGCGCCGTTGGATTGTTTTTGACCGCATCAGGTGCAAACGCATCGAACATGATGTCGTAAGCTGGATTCACGGCCACGAGTTGCCCTTGCAAATGCGTAGAAAGTTCCGTGATTTGCAAACCATAGCTCGCAATCTTTCCTTTCAGTTCATCGCAATACGTTTGGCTCTCGGCAGCGAGTTTCAGATCAATCAATCGGCTTTCCCAAGTCGGAATCTGAATGCCTTTGTAGCCGAGCTTCGCTGCCCAATCACAAATGCCCTCCAAGGTATTGAATGGCGCTTGATCGCCCATGAATTGTGCTAAAAAAATCGCTGGTCCTTGCATAATTGAGTCGGGAAAAAGGTTAAAAACTAGGTTCTTTTAAAATTTTGTGGAGCAATTAAAAACACTATTCTTTAGCAAATTATCTTATTGGTATTAAGTAAAGAAGTATTAAGTATTGCAGTTTTTATAATACCTAAGCGTATAATTATTAGGTTTATCGCAACCTGAATACTTGATACTTTAATACTTAATACTTTTAGAAAATAGAAAATTAAAAGAACCACAAATATTAATTCAACAATCGTTTTACGGTTTCAGAAATCAACTTACCGTCAGCTTTACCTGCTAATTGCTTGCTTGCTGCGCCCATCACTTTACCCATGTCTTTGCCCGAAGTCGCGCCAGTTTCTGCAATAATGGCTACGATGACGACTTCGATTTCGGCAGCATCCATCATTTTTGGCAAATAGCGTTCGATGACCGCAATCTGACCACGCTCTCTGTCTGCCAATTCTTGACGTGATTGAGCCTCGAATATATCTAAGGATTCTTTACGTTGTTTTACCAATTTTTGAAGAATTTGCACCTCACGCGCTTCATCTACTATTTGTCCAGTACCATCTGTTTTGGCAATAATCAAAGCCGCTTTTACAGCACGAATACTTTCTAATGCAATGGTATCTTTTGCTTTCATGGCCTCTTTTAGGTCCACCATGATTCTTTCTTCTAAAGTCATTTTTAATAATGATTAATATATATGATTGAAATATTTTTTATTTTTAAATGTTCAACTCCCATGATAAGGAATTTAATATGTTTTTAAAAGTGTCACTCCTACGGAGTTCAAAAACACCTCGTGGAATGTACGTTTTTTACCGATATGTCATGCCTAACGGCATTTGTGTTTAGAAAAATGCCATTAGGCATGACATATCGGTAGCTTATCATTAACACCCAAGACCATCAAAGCTCCATAGGAGCGATACATTTAATTTGTACGTATAGGTTTTCTTTGTCATAAGAGTTAAACCTACTTTAAAATGTAAAACATTGGTTATTAATGTATTACAACTATTTTTTCAATTTCCTTTAATTCTCTTAATTTCTTTAATTAAAAAAACTATCTCCTACTATAATTTGGCGATTCTTTGGTTATCGTGATGTCGTGTGGATGACTTTCTTG
>JAYUJV010000534.1:0-5276 GCA_043764975.1 Saprospirales bacterium | reverse complement strand
GTAAAAATTAAGTACAATTACGTTTCAGAACCACATAGTGCCGTCGGATATTTAGCTTTAAAAGAATGGCAAAAGACGAATCCTGACACACAAGGTATCGTATTGGCTACTGCACACCCAGCAAAATTTCTTGATGATGTAGAAAATATATTAGAACAAAAGATAGAAATCCCTACTCGATTAGCTGATTTGGCTGATTTAAAAAAGGAATCTGTATTAATGAATACCGAATATAAACCATTCAAAAATTGGTTATTGGACAATTACTAATGAATTATTTAAGATGTTCCACGTGGAACATTCATTAACTTTACTTTATTTACCTATTTCAATGTTAATAATTTACATAAAATAATTAATGTTTTAATATTTTAACAAATAAAAAAGTAACAAATAAGACTATGTTCCACATGGAACATAGTCTTATTTGTTATAAATATGGCGAGAATAAGGTAATGTTCCACGTGGAACATTACCTTATTTACTTATCGAAAGTAGTATTAAATAACGATGTTCCACGTGGAACATAGATTCTAAAAGATATTTGCCTTAGCAATACAACATTACAAAAGAATTTAATACCTTTACAATACTAATAATTTAAAACATAACACTACATGAAAAGTACTTTAAAGCTATTTTTGAGCGCAATTTTACTCATATCGAGTACCTTAATTACGTTCGCTCAGAACGAAACAACACAACAAAAGTTTAGTCAACTCGACCAAGAACTACCTACACCCAATACTTATCGTACAGCTTCGGGTGCGCCAGGACATGAATACTGGCAATGTCAAGCAGATTATAAGATGAAGATTGACATCAATGATGCGACACAACGTCTATCGGGAGAAGAAATAATTACGTTTACAAACAATTCACCTGATGTTTTGACTTATCTTTGGATGCAATTGGATCAAAATCTATTTGCAAAAGACTCCGATTCGGGCAAAACTCGTAGCTCAACTATCAAAGACAACAAAGCAACAACCGATGATTTGCGCCGTATGTCAGGCGAAAGTGATTATGATGGTGGCTTCAAACTTGAATATGTAACAGATATGACAGGTAAAAATATAAGCTATACTGTCAATAAAACTATGATGCGAATCGAATTACCAACGGCATTGGGTAAAGGTGGGAAGTTTAGTTTCAAAGTAAAATGGTATTACAACATCAATGACAACTCAAAAGTAGGTGGCAGAAGCGGTTACGAATACTTTCCAGATGACAAAAACTACTTGTATTTTATAGCGCAATACTTCCCTCGTATGTGCAATTACCTCGATTATCAAGGTTGGCAAAACAAGCAGTTTCTTGGTGCAGGCGAATTTACATTGCCTTTCGGTAATTATGAAGTCAGTATTACAGTGCCAAGTGACCACTTAGTAGCCGCAACAGGTACATTGCAAAACCCAAAAGATGTATTATCGGCTACGCAAATAGCTCGTTTTGAACAAGCAAAAAAAGCATTGACACAACCAGTCGTAATTGCTAACCAAGACGAAGCGATTGAGCGTGAAAAAACAAAAGCAAATAGTAGCAAAACTTGGACATTCAAAGCAGATAATGTACGTGATTTTGCATTTGCAAGTTCACGTAAATTTATATGGGATGCCATGGCAGTACCACAAAGTGATGGTCGAATCGTGTTGGCGCAGTCTATGTACCCGAAAGAAGGCAATCCACTTTGGGGCAAATACTCTACAAAAGCCGTCGCGCATACCCTCAAAACCTATTCAAGTTATACCTTCGATTATCCTTATCCGACGGCTTGGTCTATCAATGCCAAAGATATGGGTATGGAATATCCGATGATTTGCTTCAATTTTGGTCGTTGCGAAAAAGATGGTACTTATACAGAACGTATGAAGTACGGTATGATTTCGGTTATTATACACGAAGTTGGGCATAATTACTTCCCGATGATTGTCAATTCTGATGAGCGCCAATGGACTTGGATGGACGAAGGTTTGAACACATTTTTGCAATACAGAAGTGAACAAGAGTTCGAGCGCGGTTATCCTTCGTCACGTGGGCCAGCAAATAGGATTGTAAACTACATGAAAGACGATAAATCGAAGTTAGAACCAATCATGACGAACTCCGAAAGCATACAACAATTCGGAAACAATGCTTACGGGAAAACTGCAACTGGCTTAAATATTTTGCGTGAAACAGTCATGGGCCCTGAGTTATTTGACTATTCGTTCAAGACGTATGCCAATCGTTGGAAGTTAAAACAACCAACGCCAGCAGATTTTTTCCGTACTATGGAAGATGCTTCTGCAGTAGATTTGGATTGGTTTTGGAGAGGTTGGTTCTACACCACCGACAATTGCGATATGGCACTCGAAGACATAAAATGGTATCGTGTGAATACCAAAAATCCTGAGGTTGAAAACCCAGCAAAAAAGAAAGAACAAGACGAAGCAGCGAAGAATATTTCAGTTATAAAATACCAAGCGCAACCAGGAAAAGTATATGAAGAACGCGATAGTACTTTGAAGGATTTTTACTCTGATTATGATCCACTTACGGTTTCGATATTGGATAAAGACGATTATAACAAGTATCTAAATGGCCTTTCGGCAAACGATAAAACCGAACTACAAGCTGGCAAAAACTACTATGAAGTCGGCATAAAACGAATTGGTGGATTGGTGATGCCAGTTATTATCAAAATGGAGTTTACGGACGGGACAGAAAGAATAGAAAGAATCCCTGCTGAAATATGGAGATTCGGGCAAACAAAGGCTACGAAAGTATTCGTAGATAAAAGAGAAGTGAAACGCTTTACACTCGATCCGTTCCTCGAAACAGCGGACATAGATGTTAGCAACAACACGTTTCCTCCACAACAACAGTTGTCAAGATTCGAGTTGTTCAAAGGTCGCGAAGGAGATCGCCGCGACATGGGTTCGGGAGAAAACCCGATACAACGTGCAGCGCGTGCAGCAAAAGGAAATAAGTAAGAAATATCGTGAGTCGTGAATCGTGAGAATCGTGAGAATCGAGAGTCGAGAAGAACGAAAATCGAGAGTCGAGAGTCGAGAGTTTTGTGCGCGAGTTGTGAGAAACGAGAGTCGTGAAGTTTGCGCACGAGTTGAGATTTGTAAGTTTAAATTGGATAATAAATATTTATTATTAATATATAAATTATTTATTATTGAAAATAAAAGATTTTATCATAAATAAAGCCTTTATACGTCATGTATGAAGGCTTTATTTATTTAGATTTGATTTAACCATAAAAAAGCGATACTTTTGTACTTTAATAAATTTTAAACTTAAATGACATCTTTTTTATAAAAAATTCGTTTTAATAAAGAAGAAATATAGACTTGTATGAAACCAAAAATTGGAATTAGCATAGGCGACATCAACGGCATTGGATTGGAAGTAATCCTAAAGACACTTCAAAATCCAAAAATTGCAGAGATGTGTACGCCGATTATATACGGCTCATCGAAAGTAGTATCGTATCATAAAAATCTTGTGAGCATCGAAGATTTTGCTTACAGTAGTGTCCGTAGTGCAGAGCAAGCCGATGTCGACAAAGTAAATATCATCAATTGCTGGCAAGACAATGTAAATATTACGCTTGGTAAAGTGAGTGATGTTGGTGGTATATATGCTATGAAATCGCTAGAAGCGGCGGTGGCGGATCTCAAAAAAGGCGCAATAGACGGACTCGTGACCGCTCCGATACATAAAAAAGCAATGCAGTTGGCTGGTTTTCCATTCCCTGGCCATACCGAATATATTACGCAAGAGCTAGGTGCAAAACAAAGCGTGATGCTCATGGTAAGCGATTCAATTCGCGTCGGACTCGTGACCAATCATTTGCCGCTCAAAGATGTCGCTTCTGCAATTACAAAAGATTTAATTATCCGTAAGGCAACGATTTTACGTGATGCTTTGAAGATAGATTTCGGTATCGAAAAACCAACCATCGCTATCATGGGACTAAATCCTCATGCAGGCGATGAAGGCGTACTTGGTCAAGAAGAACAAACAATCATAGAGCCCGCGATTGCGGAGTTGAAGCATCGTGGCATCTTGGCTTTTGGCCCTTATGCTGCCGATGGATTTTTTGGCTCAAGCCAATATACTAAATTTGACGCTATATTAGCGATGTATCACGACCAAGGTTTAGTGGCGTTCAAGTCACTGGCGTTTGGTGCTGGCGTGAATTTTACAGCAGGTTTGACTGGCATTCGTACTTCGCCTGACCACGGCACTGGTTTTGACATCGTTGGCAAAAACGAAGCTGATCCATCGTCTTTCCGAAAGGCACTGTACATGGCGATTGATACAGCGCGCCATCGCAGCGAATACATTGCGATGCACGCAGATCCAGTTTACAAAAAATCAAAAGTAATAGAGGCACACGAAGATGAGGTCTTGGTACAAGATTAATTTTATAATTTGTAAAAACTTAGGCATTAGTCAAGAAGACGGTAAAAATTATTGTTAAAGATTTACTCGTTTCAATCAGCAATAGACAATTGGCAAAATTCGCTTATTGCTTGTTGCAAATTGTACTTAGTTTTAGCAAAGTCTAATAAATTCCGCTCTATACAATGAATAATAAGTAGTTACGAAAATATTTATAAAACATGGAATCGCAAGAAGAACAGATACGCGCTTTTTTGGCGCACTTGCCAAATACTTACAATATTCTTGAAGCGCAAATTGATTTGAAATTGCAGCAAGAGTATTTTCAGGCATCACAGATTGTGAAAAAAACGCCGATGCCAAGCGATACGTTGTTGCGCGCGGCATCGACCGAACTTTGGGATCCGATGGGGCGATTGATGCAAAAAAAAGTGTTGCTCAAACTATTGGCGCAACAAGCAAGCGTAGAAGCCTATCGCATGATAGAAGAGTTCTCGAAGCTCGATTATCTCGAAGCTGAATTGCGCGACTGGACTACCCTATCTTTGTTTGAGTGTAGAGGTTTACTCGAAGGCAATTTGCTCGGCGAAGATGTTGCTTTTATCTCGTCTGGGCTCGGTGGCAAAGTAGATAAATTGCGTTACTTTTTTGCAATCTTATCCAGCAACGAAAAACCGTTTACGACAATCGAGCGCGACATTATACATGATTCGTATATCTCAGTTTCAAAAAAAATGAATGCTGAAATTGAGCAATTTGGTTTCTCGGACACTCATGGTTATGCAAGGTTTGTGGTGTTAGTCAATCTGAAAGTGCCGCTCAATGATTTCATAGAAGCAGGAATTTTTAAGGCCAATCATTTTACAGAAGATTTT
>JAYUJV010000533.1:0-5331 GCA_043764975.1 Saprospirales bacterium | reverse complement strand
ACCACCGAATCGCCTTTGATTTGCTGTTTTGGCGTTTTGTAATACGCGTCGCCTTCGAGGTAAGTCACGTCCGTTTTTTCGTTGTATCGTATTACTTTTGCCTTCGCTAATGTCGTGCTATCAATCACATAAGCATCATTGATGAGGCGAAACTCTTTGGCTACGCCATCATACTTTATAGTGTCCGCTGCCGCACGCTGATTGCCTTTTTCGTATTGTGGATTGTTGATAAATTCGCCGAGTTTGTTCTGAAAATCGTAGAAACCGCGCTCGCAATAAATCTTACTTTTTTCTTGATCTATGCGCGTGGGCGCTAAAAAAACAGCCGTTCGTTCTTCTGTATTGTATTGCAAAGTATCGGTTCGGAGCGTAAGGTCTTTGTCGAACACAACTACATTTCGCTTAAAAAAAACTTCTTTCGAGGCCACATAATATTCGCCTAAGCGGCTCGAAATCTGCGTATCTTTGTTTTTGATATACGCGCCTTTTGTGTAGCTTGCGATTTTGGTATTGAGGTCGTAATGCAGGGTTTTGTTAGAAAAAAGCTGTGTTTTTCCGCTTACCATCACCACATCGGTTTTGTCGTAAAGGTCTGCAATTTTGATGTTGCCGTTATAAATCATCGAATCAGCAAAAATACTGACCGAATCGCTTTGCTGCAAAATGACTTTACTATACGCCCGTAATATATTTGTATTTTGATTCAATAAAGCCGAATCGCAATACATAAAGGCATTGTTTTGGTGCATTTTTACATTGCCAATCAACTTTTGTACCACTACGCCACCGTTCGACAAGTACTCCAATCGATCCGAATAATCTACGTTTACACGTTCTTTGCTATTCTCGGCTGCTGCGCTCGCTGGTGTTGGCACAGGTTGGGTTTGCTGCGCCAAGCCTTTGGTCAAGCTCACGAGCAGTAGCATTATTATAAAAAGAGCATGACGCTTTATTTTAATTATTTTTATATTATTCACTCAATATTTTAATTTAATCTTTATTATTAGATTCTTTTAAAATTTTTGTGGAGTAACTGCAATATTCCTATTTTCTATTTCATTATTCTATGGCATTAAGTATGCAAGTATTAAGTATTGCAGTTTTTACAATACCTAAAGGGTAGAGCTATTAGTTAGTTATCTCGACTTGAATACTTAATACTCCAATACTTAATACTATTGGGTTAATATAAAAAACTTACTTCACTATGCATTACCACAATTTTTTTTAAATCTTTATTATGATGCAAAAATACATTTTTTCGCTTGTATCACACGTTTCTAAACGCTAAATCTATATTTGTTGTTGCCAAAAAGCAATTAGACTTGAATTTATTAAGGTTTTGAAAACAATTTTTTCAAAAAAAATAGAAAACCTCAAAACAAAAAAAGGCAGCACTCACATCGAGTACTGCCTTTTCAGAAATAAGGGGATTCTTGTATTTTACAATTGCTTACGCAAGCGTGCGACTGGTATTTCGAGTTGTTCGCGGTATTTGGCTACCGTTCTGCGAGCGATAGAATAGCCGCGCTTTTGCAACATCGATTTCAGCTTTTCGTCCGAATGTGGTTTGCGTTTGCTTTCTTCTTCGATCAAGTCTTTCAATATTTTTTTGACTTGTAACGTCGAAACCTCTTCGCCATCTTCGGTGTGTAGCGACTCAGAGAAAAACTCTTTTAAGCGCTTTGTGCCGAACTCGGTTTGTACATACTTGCTGTTCGCTACGCGCGATACCGTCGAAATGTCCAAACTCGTGATGTTTGCAATGTCTTTTAAGATCATTGGGCGTAATTTTTTTTCATCGCCAGTCTTAAAAAAATCAATTTGCAATTGCATGATCGTGTACATCGTGTTGTACATCGTGTTTTGACGTTGCACGATGGCATCTATGAACCATTTTGCTGAATCAATTTTACTTTTTATAAAGAAAATTGCTTCTTTTTGGTTCTTTGTTGTCGAGTTATTGTCTTTGCTCTTTTGGTATTCGCTGATCATCTCTTTGTAATGCTCACTCACACGTAAGTCGGGCGCATTTCGAGAGTTGAGTGTCAAATCCAATTCGCCATCGCGATTCGAGATAATAAAATCTGGTACGATGTATTGCAAAGCCCTGTCGTTGGTGCCACTCACGTGTCCGCTGGCAGGTTTCGGATTCAATTTCAAGATATAATCAATGGCATCTTTGAGTTGTAGCTCCGACACGCCCAACTGACGTTGTAATTTTGGGTAGTGTTTTTTTGAAAACTCATCGAAATAATCCATGATGATACTCATAGCGTGTTTAATCGATTGCTTGCTCGCAAAACTCAATTGCTCGTGTTCGCTCTTGTGCAACAACTGCAAATACAAACACTCTTGTAGGTCGCGCGCGCCGATGCCAGGTGGATCTAGTCGCTGAACTAAGCGAAGGATGCGATTTACTTCGTCTTTACTCGCCTCTATGTTTTGTGAGAACAATAAGTCGTCACAGATAGCAGCCGTTTCGCGACGCAAATAACCATCTTCGTCGATACTACCGATGATTTGTTTTGCAATCAATTCTTCTTGTTCGGTTGCGAGATTGAGTAGGCTTATTTGCTGTTCGAGGTACTCATGAAACGAGTTTTCGACTGGTATAGGCATAGAGCGATCCTCGTCGTCGCCCATGCCTTGGTTGTCGGCATTGTAGCGATACGATTGGTCGTCGTCGTCGATATATTCGTTGAGATACTCAAATTCAAAATCATTTTGGAGGTGTTCGTCTTCCTCGCCGTAATCGTCGTCTTCACGCTCATCGCCTTGTTGGGCATCTAAGCGATCTTCCATGTCGTATTCGTCGCGGTTTTCGCCTTCTTCGAGGGCAGGGTTACCTTCCAATTCTTCTTTGATGCGTTGATCGAGATTTGCAGTTGGGATCTGCAAAATCTTCATCATCTGAATTTGTTGTGGAGACAGCTTCTGTTGAAGCCCTTGATACATTCCAATTTTTAAACTCATGGGAAATAGTAAAGTTAGTTTGGTGTAAAAAAGTTATTTCAAATTGAAGTTTATTTTTAATACAGTTATTACAAATAAATATAATATAACTATATACCACATCAAACTACGTGCCAAAATTAAAGGCTTTTATTATATTATCAAAATAAAAATTTATATAAAACTAAAAATAAGCAAGTTAGATTTATTTATTTTTTTAAAATAATTTTATAATTTCCTAAAAATCAATGATTTATGACTTTTGTATTATTAAAATAAATATGTTTTAATATTGAAATTAATATCAAAAATTAAACATCGGGAGCGTTAGACTAGTTCCAATAAAAATATTTTTTTTGAAAAAATGATTTTTAATTGACATAAAAAAACGGTCTTGCAAGATTGCAAGACCGTTTTTGTGACACTGTTTTTTTATTGTCAATATACAGTAGGGAGTTAAAAAGCCGTAGAACGGCGTACTCTTGGTAGCTATTTAAAGTTGATAATCTATATTAAGGTGCAGCGCACCGTTCTCTATTAAAATTGGAATATAATATATTTCATAGGACGGTGCGCTGCACCTTAATTTATACAACATTGTTTGTTTCCTACCAAGAGTACGGTGCTATGCACCTATTTATCGTTGGTCTAATCCAATTATTTATAAGTTCCTTATCCTTCTTTACTCCAAGTTGTTTCTTCTTTTCCATCTTTTATTTGCAACTTCAAGGCTGCCAAACTATCACGAATCTTGTCTGATGTTCCCCAATCTTTGTTGTTGCGCGCTGACTTGCGAATATCAATGACGAGTTGCATCAATCCATCGAGTAATTCGCCATCGCCACTTGCCGACATGGTTTCGTCTGTGAGTCCAAATACGTTGGGAATAAAAGTACTGAATAGGTTTTGTAATTTTTCCCAAGTCGCTGCCGTCACATCTAAGATAGACAAATGCCCTGCTTTGATAGCGTTTATTTTGGTTACTAATTCAAAAAAATCAGCGATGGCTTTTGGTGTATTGAAGTCATCGTTCATGTCGTCATGCGCCGCTTGTATCAGCGTATTGATTTCGGTATCGAGGGTAGCCGCCGCGCCACCGCCAGGGTGTTTCATGTCTTGCAACAAACGATTGCCTTCCATGATGCGTCGGTAACCTTTTTCAGAAGCCAAAAGTGCCTCGTCAGTCAAATCAAGTGTGCTACGATAGTGAGATTGCAACATAAAAAAGCGCAACACCATCGGACTATATGCCTTAGATATGTGCGGACTGTTGCCTGTAAACAGTTCGTCTGGCGTGATAGAGTTGTCATCACTTTTCGACATTTTTTTACCGTTCATGAGTAGCATATTGGTGTGCATCCAATAACGAGCTGGGGCGCAATTGCAAGCGCCGTGGTTTTGCGCCACTTCGTTTTCGTGGTGCGGAAATTTGAGGTCATTACCGCCGCCATGTATATCGAATGTTTTGCCTAAGTACTTGGTACTCATGGCACTACACTCCAAATGCCAACCTGGAAAACCAACCGACCAAGGCGAATCCCAACGCATAAGGTGTTCGGGTGCAGCCTTCATCCAGATGGCAAAATCCGAGGGGTGATTTTTTTCGTCTTGTCGTTTGAGTCCATCGCGAGTTTCGGTCAAAAGGTCTTCGATGATGCGACCCGACAATTGACCATATACGCCAGTTTGCGCCGCGAATTTTACGGTATCGAAATACACCGAGCCATTGCGTTCGTAACCATAACCATTGTCGATGATGGTTTGCACCATTTCGATTTGCTCTGGTATGTGGCCAGTAGCGCGCGGCTCTATGCTCGGTGGCAAAGTATTGAAAATACGCATCATGTTATGAAAATCGACGGTATATTTTTGGGCAACTTCCATCGGCTCTAAGCGTTCGGTACGTGCGCGCGCGAGCATTTTGTCTTCGCCATCGTCGCTGTCATCGGTAAGGTGTCCGACGTCGGTAATGTTACGGACGTAGCGCACTTTGAGTCCTAAATGCAATAAATAGCGATATATGACATCAAAACTCGTAAATGTACGGCAATTGCCAAGATGCACATGGCTATATACGGTCGGCCCACAAACGTACATACCGATATGGCCTGCTACGAGGGGTTCAAATTTTTCTTTTTTGCCGCTAAGGCTATTATAAATCGTTAAATCCATGAATATTATTTAAAATAAATTTTCTTTTTTTTAAAATCTAAAATGCGTCATTACGGCATAATGATCGGAAAGCCCTGAGTCTAAAATTCGACAAGCATCGACCTTTAAATTAGGATTGAGTAACACGTGGTCAATGGTTAGCATCGGAATAGAACCTGCAAAGGTTGTACCGAAACCAAGCCCAGCTTCCTTGAATCCGTCTTG
>JAYUJV010000532.1:0-5335 GCA_043764975.1 Saprospirales bacterium | reverse complement strand
AAATGAACCGTATAGCCAGGATATTCCCAATCAATGTCAATACCATCAAGATTATAACTGCTACATAATGATTTACATTGGCTTGCAAATTTGGCGCGCAACGTAGCACTCGCCGCAATTTGTGGAAAATTATCGGACAATGTCCAACCGCCAACCGATGCCAAAATCAGTTTGCCTGCCGAGTGACATTTATCAACTATATTTGTATTTGGATAATAACTGGTCGGTGTCGTACTCCAATTTATTTGACCTTTGAGTAGATTTTCATCTGCCCAACTATCGGTCGAAACGATTGTGCCATCTGTATTTGGCTTGAAAAAAGAATAATTCAGAATCGAATATTTTGAATACTGAATCGTGAGTGGATTAACCAATTTTGAACGATCATACCATTGCCAATTGGGATAATATCCAATAATGGTCATGTTAGTAGGATTGTTTTGAGCAAATATTTGGAGGGCATTGAGGAATAATATACACATAAAAAGTGTACGTAAAATCGATTGTTTCATCTGATTACAAATTTCAAATTTAAATATTTAATTTTTTCCAGATGCAAATATAATTTAATATACTTAATTAAAAAATATATAACCAAATTTATTTTTGCAAAACTTAGTTTTATTGATATTTGTTAAGTTAAAATCCAATAAATTAAAGTTTTTTATTCTTTTTTAAAAATAATGATTAAATTATTTTCATATATATATCAATAAAATTATATTTATATATAATAAATATCTATTTTTGTGAAAATTTAAAACAAAAAATTCTTAGAACCGTATAACAATATTATTACCGTTATTATAATCATTAATAAAATAATTTATTTCATCATTTAATTCTAAAAAAATGCAACAGAAATTTTACAAATTACTCTTTTTAGCTTGTTTATTAGTAACAAGTTTGCAATCAATTGCACAATCGGATATGCACAAGGTAGTGCATCAAAAATGGGAAGGCGGCGTGTTTTTAGGCGCATCTCAATATCAAGGAGATTTGAATGACTTAGGGACAAAAGAACTTAATGCAGCTTATGGCATTTTACTTCGTCGTCACTTGACTGATCGCTTTGCTTTGCGCGGCAATTTATTGTTAGGAAAATTAGCAGGAAGTGACTTGAATGTTGAACGCAATAAAGTTCGTGGATTTACTTATAAATCTCCATTGACAGAAATTAGCGTTGTAGGTGAATTTGACATATTAGGCAAAAAGCGTTTTAAAGACAATATGTTTCATAAAACATTTTCTCCTTACTTATTTTTGGGTGCAGGTGCAGCTATCACAAACCCAACTACTACATATAATGAAGCAAATAACCCTGGTCTTAAAACTTTGATAAATGAAGACAAGGTTTTAGCAACAAAAAAGAACTTTTTCTCAATGCCAATAGGTGCAGGTATCAAAATGGATTTAAACGAAAAATGGGGTATCAATCTTGAATTGGGCAAACGCTACACATTCAATGATTATGTAGATCGCGTTAGCAAATCTGGAAACCCTAATAAAAAAGATACTTATATATTTGCAGGTTTAGGCATCACTTACAAGTTCCCTTTCCAAAAAGATAGCGATGGCGATGGCGTGGTGGATAATGACGACAACTGCCCCGATGTTTTCGGATTGGTTTCTATGAAAGGTTGCCCAGACAAAGATGGTGACGGTATCACTGACAAAATGGATAAATGTCCAGATGTAGCTGGTGAAAAAACATTTATGGGTTGCCCAGACAAAGACAATGACCAAGTTGCTGATGCTGAAGACGAATGTCCTGATGTGGCTGGTTTAGCTATATTTAAAGGTTGTCCAGATACTGATGGCGATGGTATTGCTGACAAAGACGACAAATGCCCGAACGAAAGAGGTGTTGCCAATTATGGTGGTTGCCCAGCTAAAGACTCTGATGGCGATGGCATCGATGACCTAAATGACAAATGTCCGAACGAAAGAGGTGTTGCTGCTGAAGGTGGTTGTCCTGCAAGAGTTATGGATACTGATGGTGATGGTGTTGCTGATAAAGACGATGTATGTCCTAATCAAAAAGGTTCGGCTGCTATGGGCGGTTGTCCAGATACTGATGGCGACGGCTTACCTGACAATAAGGACAAATGTCCAACTGTAGCTGGTCCAATCTCAAACCAAGGTTGTGCTGAAATAAAAGCTGCTGACAAAGAGATATTGAAAAAAGCAATATATGGTGTTCAGTTTGAAACAAGCAAGGCAACTTTTACAAAAACAACTTTTGCAATCTTGGATCAAGTTGTTGATGTATTGAGCCGTTATCCAGAATATAACCTAAGCATCAATGGCCACACTGACAGCGATGGCGATGATAAATCGAACCAAACGTTGTCTGAAAGTCGTGCAAAGGCTTGTGCTGACTATTTCGTTAGCAAAGGTATTGCTGGCGCGCGCATGAAATCTTTTGGTTTCGGCGAAACTAAGCCAGTTGCAGATAACAAAAACGCAGAAGGCAAAGCCAAAAATCGTCGTGTCGAGTTTGAACTTGACGTGAAGTAATTTGTATTTTTTTGATTTTTAATTTTTACTCTTATAGTATAAAGTATTTGAGTATTAAGTATTCAAGTCGAGATATTAAACTAACTGTTAGCCACTTAGGTATTGTAAAAACTGCAATACTTAATACTTTCATACTTAATACCTATAATAATCAACTTGAAAACAGTTTTATGTAATTTGAAATACAAAAAAATTAAAAGAACATAATATTTTTATAAAAGGTCAATCGATTGTTTCGATTGACCTTTTTTATTTATTCTGAAAAACTTATACATTTCAAAAATATTTATTTAAAAAAATTATAATTGATGATTAAAAAAATATACAAATATAATGGTATTAATAAATGAAAAAAATAGTATTTATTTGATTAAAATGTAAAAAATAGGTATCTTTGCAGTTATGAATACAGAAGATTTAAACAACTTAAATATCCCGAATAAGGGGAACTATGATGAGGACAATATCACGGCGCTCGAAGGTTTGGAAGCCGTTCGTAAACGTCCTGGTATGTATATTGGTAGCACTGACACTAAAGGTTTACACCATTTAGTATATGAAGTTATCGACAACTCGATAGATGAGCATTTGGCGGGGCATTGCTCTCACATCGAAGTCATTATTCATAAAGACAACTCGATTACGGTCAAAGACAATGGTCGTGGGATTCCGACTGGTATGCACTCGAAGTTGCAAATCTCTGCATTAGAGGTCGTCATGACGGTTTTGCACGCTGGTGGTAAATTCGATAAAGATACTTATAAGGTATCGGGCGGTTTGCACGGTGTCGGTGTGTCTTGTGTGAATGCGCTCTCGATTCATTTGCGCGCAGAAGTACATCGCGAAGGTAAAATATTTGAACAAGAATATAGCATCGGAAAACCACTTGGTGGTGTAAAAGAAATTGGAAAAACTGACCTTAGAGGTACAAATGTAACATTCAAACCAGATCCAACTATTTTTGAATCGTTAGAATATAGTTACAACACACTCGCAGCTCGTATTCGCGAATTGTCGTACCTCAATTCGGGTTTGCACATCAGCCTCGAAGATCAGCGTGATGAAGAAAACGGTATAGCTCGTAAAGAAGCCTTTTATTCAGAAGGTGGATTGTCGGAATACATACGATATATTGAAGAAGCGCGTACCCAATTATTGGAAAATCCAATCGTGATAAAAGGACGCGATGAAGTCGAAAATGTAGAAGTTGAAGTCGCTATGACTTACAACACGTCTTATACAGAGCATTTGTTTTCTTACGTAAACAACATCAATACGCGCGAAGGCGGTACGCACGTACAAGGCTTCCGTCGTGCAGTCACGCGTTTATTGAAGCAATACGGTGACGACAACCAAATGTTTAAGAAAATAACCGTTTCGGCAGAAGATTTCCGTGAAGGATTGACGGCTATCGTTTCGGTGAAAGTGCCAGAACCACAATTTAAAGGTCAAACCAAGGGCGAATTAGGAAACTCCGAAGTACTCGGTATCGTTTCTCGTTTGGTGGGCGATGTCTTGAAATATTGGCTCGAAGAAAATCCGAGTTTAGCAAAACGCCTCATCGAAAAAGTAACGTTGGCTGCAACGGCTCGTCAAGCTGCTCAAAAGGCGCGTGAATTGGTTCAGCGCAAAAACGTACTTACAGGCGGCGGTTTGCCAGGTAAATTGGCGGATTGCTCATCGAAAGATCCTGCGGCTTCTGAGATATTTTTGGTGGAAGGAGATTCGGCTGGTGGTACGGCAAAACAAGGTCGTGACCGTCAGTTCCAAGCCATTATGCCCTTGAGAGGTAAGATTTTGAACGTCGAAAAATCGTTGGAATACAAGATATACGAAAACGAAGAAATCAAGAATATGTTTACAGCGCTCGGTGTCCGCATCGAGGAAAAAGACGGCGAACGTATCTTGAATATCGAAAAATTGCGCTACCATAAAGTAGTCATCATGTGTGATGCCGATATAGATGGTAGTCACATCGTGACGCTGATTTTGACCTTTTTGTATCGTTATATGTTGCCTTTGATAGAAAAAGGTTACATTTATATCGCCGCGCCACCTTTATATAGAGTGAGCAAAGGCAAGCAATTTATGTACTGTTGGAACGATGAAGATCGCCGCGCCACCATCGAGCAATATGCCAATGGTAAGAGCGATGATTCGGTCAAAACACAACGCTACAAGGGTCTTGGAGAGATGAACGCAGAACAACTTTGGGAAACCACCATGGATCCAACCACACGTATGTTGCGCCAAGTAAACATCATGGATGCCGTTGAGTGCGACCACACCTTCTCGATGCTCATGGGCGATGAAGTACCGCCACGTAGAGCTTTTATTGAAGCTAATGCGAAGTACGCGAAAGTTGATGCTTAGTTTTGTCCTCCTAAACGGCGAAGCCCTCAACGAAGTTAATCCTCCTGAAGGAGGACTTTATGATTAAAATAATATTTTTTGATTTTGGATATTTGTAAAAGACCTCAAACAGTTTGCTGTTTGAGGTCTTTTTTGTGTGGATTTCTTTTGAGGTTTTTTTATAATATATTGATTATCAATTAATTAAAAAAAATGAATCATTTATTTGAAAATAAATTTGTAATATCGTATTTTTGTATTTTTAAACAAAAAAGATGCGCCAATGAACACGTTGATTACAATTTTACGTGCAACAACCTACAAAAAGCCGATATTTTGACAAAAAAAATCATACAAAAAAATGTAAATTTGCAGAAAGATAAATTTTAATGAACGTAGCAATAAAACAAAGTACAAAAAATAAATTCGGACAATACTTTACACCAAAAGTAGTGGCGGATTT
>JAYUJV010000531.1:0-2013 GCA_043764975.1 Saprospirales bacterium | reverse complement strand
AGGGGGTGTAGCAGGGCTACATACCGTTTTTTGTAACGCAGTATTAGTTCAAAAGACGAGTAAAATCGGGTAGATTATTTTTTGAATCAGCCCTAAAGGTAAGGTTAATATTTTGACCTAAAATATAAGACCGCGAACTTTTTCTATAAATCTTACGTCTTAATATAAAATATTCCTTGTTTTGTTTTATTTTTACGATTCCAACAAGAGTATTTAAAGACTAATTATATATTTTCTGACATATAATATTATGAAAATCAGAATTTTACATAATCATTTTTATTTTTTTTGTATTATTGCACTTTCTTTCTGAAAACAAAAAACGCCGCGTAGTATTCTATTCATTAAGAACTAATTTAAAACCAGAATATTTTATTTTTTTGTTAAAATAAAATGGAAAAAGATTATTTTAAAGTACAACAGCATGACGATTAAACAATTCTATGATAAAGGACTCGCACACGCTTCTTATGCCATTGCGAGCGAGTCAAAGATGATATTGATAGACCCAAGCCGAGATCCAAAAGCGTATTATGATTTTGCGCAAGCGCAAGGCGCACGTATAGTTGGTGTCATAGAAACGCATCCTCACGCTGATTTTGTGAGTTCGCATGCAGAAATCGCCGCTGCAACTGGCGCTACTATATATTGCAGCAAACTCGTAGGCGCTGAATACATACATACTACTTTTGATGATGGCGACCCCATAAAGTTAGGAAAACTGACGATAAAAGCCATCAATACGCCAGGTCATTCGCCTGACAGTATATGCGTGCTTGTGAGTGATAAAACTGGAAAAGATTATGCTGTATTTACTGGCGACACGCTATTTGTAGGCGACGTTGGCCGTCCCGATTTGCGCGAAAATGTAGGCAATATACAAGTTCAACGCGAAGATTTGGCTCGTCAGATGTACCGCAGTACTCGCCAAAAATTGATGACGCTCAACGCTGATGTATTGGTATATCCAGCACACGGGCCAGGCAGCCTTTGCGGTAAGGGAATGAGCTCCGAACTTTGGAGTACAATCGGTGAGCAACTCGAAAACAATTATGCTTTGCAAGATATGTCAGAAGATGATTTTGTGGATTTATTACTCGACGGACAGCCATTCGTACCTAAATATTTTGAGAACAGTGTGTTGCTCAATAAAAAAGGTGCGACCAAACTCGAAACAAATTTAGAACAGGTAAAAAAGATTTCGCAAAGCGAAAAATTTGATCATAATACATTAATTATTGATACACGTCCGCAAGTAAATTTCAAAACAGGACATTTACATGGTGCATTGAACATACAAGATGGTGGCAAATTTGAAACTTGGTTGGGCTCAATTGTAGCGCCAAACGAACCTTTTTACCTCTTGGCAGCCAATGCCGATGCGTTAGAAATCGTGATTCACAAAACTGCCAAAATTGGTTATGAAACGCTTATAAAAGGTGTTGGCGTTTATAAAAACGGCGATAAAACACAAAGTCCACTAGCTGACATTGAACATTTTAAGCAAAATATGGACAATTATACCATCGTGGATATTCGTAACTGGACAGAAATTGCTGACGGTAAATATTTTGAAGACGCCATCGCGATGCCTTTACCCGAATTGCGCGAACGTGCGCACTCGCTCCCGATAGATAAACCAATCATGGTGCATTGTGCAGGTGGTTATCGGTCGGCAGCTGGGCAAAGCATCATAGAATCTGTACTCGGCGAAAGCGTTGTTGTATATGATATGAGCGATGCGATTAATGAACTGAAAAATATGGTGTTTGCATAGAACTGATGTTATGGAACGTCTTTAAAATTGACTCTTTTAAGTTTGATTTGTTGGAACTATTTGCAAATCTTTCGTTACTTTTTTTCTTGATAAAAAAAGTAACCAAAAAAATCAAGTGCTCTGTATAAATTCCGTACTTTTTGCTTAAAATTACGTCGGCGCGGAAAAAACTCGTCGGCTTCGCCAGACTTCAAACAGTTTTCCGCTTCTTCCGACTTCATTTTGCAAAAACTCGA
>JAYUJV010000530.1:0-2014 GCA_043764975.1 Saprospirales bacterium | reverse complement strand
ACAATGAGATTAATTTTAGCAGCTTTATGTTTCGTGATGTTATTTGCATCTTGCCAAAAAGCTAAAGTAGAAGGTGATTACAAAGTAATAAATCACACAAATAAAAGTGGCGCAAAACCACAAGTTGGCGAATACGCATATTGCCATATCTACCAACGTGCAGGTACTGAAGTATTGGGCTCAACTCGTCAATCAGGCGATATTGCTCGTATCAAATTACCAGAATTATCAAAAGATGGCAAAAAAGTAGAACCAGACATCGCAGGCTTACGCATGATGAGCGTTGGTGATTCTTTGACGGTTTTTATTTCGGTTGATACCTTAAAAAAACCTGAAAAATATAAAGATTTGAAATTTATTGAGGTTGATATCGTGTTATTAGACATCAAAACAGAAGAGGCTTACAAAAAAGATATGGAAAAAGCGGAAGCGGAGTACAAAGAAAAAATGTCTGCCGTTGCTGCTAAAAATGTTGCTTATTTGACTGAAAATAAGACAAAACCAGGTGTAATTACAACAGCTTCAGGTCTTCAATATGAAGTGATGAAAGCTGGTACTGGTGCAAAACCAAATAAAACGGACGTTGTGAAAGTACATTATTTGGGTACTTTGATTGATGGTTCTAAATTCGATAGTTCTTACGACCGTAACGAGCCAATCGAGTTCCCATTGGATGGCGTTATTCCAGGTTGGACAGAAGGTGTGCAATTGATGAAAGTCGGTAGTAAATATAAGTTTACAATTCCGAGTGCTTTGGGTTACGGTGATCAAGGTGCGCCTGGTGGAAAAATTCCTCCAGGATCAACGTTGGTTTTTGAAGTTGAATTGTTAGGTACAAAAGCAGCTCCGAAAGCACCGAAAATGCAAATGCCGAAATAAGCCAACCCCAACCCTCCCAAAGGGAGGGAGGAAAAATGTAGGGTAAATTCAAAGCGGAAAAGAAAATTATTTCTTTTCCGCTTTTTTGTAAATAACATTATTTCAATTTTTTAAAATCAATAAAGCGAAGCCTGCTATTGGTCTTAAAAAAGTCGTTAAAAACATACTATTATGACGATCGAACAACTCAAAAACCTAAAAGATAGGATGGCTTCTTTGCGGAGGTATCTTTGACGTCGATAAGCGACTCAGAGAGAAAGAAGACAAAGAACAATTGACACTAGATCCAAGTTTCTGGAACGACAGCAAAAATGCTGAATCCGTTTTGAAACTCATCAAAACCCATAAAAAGTGGATTGATGGTTTCTTGGATTATGAAGCAAAAGTGAATGACCTCGAAGTGTTATTTGATTTTCAGAAAGAAGGCGAAGCGAGCGAGGAAGACGTGGAAACACAATACGCCATTGCGACCGAAGCCATCGAAGATCTTGAATTTAGATCAACGCTCAATACTGCCGAGGACGAACTCAGTTGCATACTCGAAATCAACGCTGGTGCTGGCGGCACCGAGTCATGCGATTGGTCAGATATGCTCTTGCGTATGTATATGATGTGGGCAAAGAAAAATGGATTCAAAGTCAGTGAAATCAACCGAACAGATGGTGAAGTAGCAGGAATTTCGAGCGTTGAACTAGAAATAACTGGCGATTTTGCTTACGGATTGCTAAAAGGCGAAAACGGTGTACATCGCTTGGTGCGCGTCAGTCCATTCAACTCGCAAGGTAAGCGGATGACTTCGTTTTCATCGGTTTTCGTACATCCTTTGATTGACAACGGCATCGAAATCGAAATCAATACAGCAGATTTGGATTGGGACACATTCCGTGCAAGTGGAGCTGGTGGTCAGCACGTCAATAAAACGGAGTCGGCGGTTCGTGTACGTCACGCACCTTCTGGTTTGGTGGTCGAATGTCAAAAAGGGCGTTCACAACATGAAAACCGCGAATATGCGCTCAAAATGTTGAAATCTAAACTCTACGAACTCGAACTCAAACGTTTGGCTTCTGAAAAAGAAAAAGTAGAAGCTGGCAAAACCAAAAACGAATGGGGTTCGCAAATCCGTAGTTATGTACTC
>JAYUJV010000529.1:0-2014 GCA_043764975.1 Saprospirales bacterium | reverse complement strand
GGTCGTTTATCTTTTGGTGGCGCTACAAATTACTCAAAACGCCAAAATTTTCACTCAATGTCGGCGCGCATCCATCGGTATTGTTCAAAACAACGCCCGATGCAGTCGTGAATGGCGTCACAAAAGATTTGATTTCGGCACAGCGATATTTGGCGGCAGAAGTCGTGCCTACATACTCGCTCACACCAAATATCAGCGTAGGCGCATATTATTTGTATTCGCATGGTTTGCAAAAAGATGGCATTCAAAATACTAATTTTTTGACCTTAAATGCTACTTTTTCTAACATTTCGCTTGGCAAAAACCTATTTTTGAGAATCTCACCACAAGTTTTTTATCTAAAAATGGATAAAAACGACGGCTTTTATGCCAATGCAGCCGTTACAATTTCAAAGAAAAACGCTCCTTTGTCGTTCACTTTATTCGGCAATCAAAAAATAAAATCAAGCATCGCAGGTCAAGATTTTGTCTGGAACGCGACCTTGATGTATGGGATTAATCGTAAGTTCGTGAGTCAATAATTGGGGGAACGAGAGTCGTGGGGAATCGAAAATCGAAAATCGAGAGTTGCTAAACGAGGGTAAAAAAAGTGGCTCACAGAAAGCACAGATTTACACAGATTAGATAAGAAAAAACATCACGTAAAGTAAACTACATCTGTGTTAATCTGTGAAATCTGTGAGAGAAAAACATAACGTAAAGCAATCTACGTCTGTGTAAATCTGTGTAATCTGTGAGAGAAAAACATAACGTAAAGCAATCTACGTCTGTATTAATCTGTGAAATCTGTGAGAGAAAAATCGAAAGTGGCCAATCGGAAGGAAAGAGAAACTTGTGGACGTGAAAATTAAACTCAATATTCGTAGCAGTTATCATAAAAAAGGCTTTGAGTTTACGCTCAAAGCCTTTCTTGTTTTATTCGCTATCTTTTTTTCGTTCAACGCTGCACCAAAATCCGTTGCGTCGCATACGTATTATTGTTACTAAAAACCAGGATATACATACCATTGGCGAGGTTGTCGATATTAAAAACCATGCTGTTTGTACCTTTGCTCATAGGCGTAGAAGCCGCTTGCAATTCGCGGATTTCGTTGCCTTCCATGTCATGTAGCGCAATCCGAAGCGTTTGTGGCATACTGAGTTCAAACTCGACATGGAAGGGTGTATCTATCACAGGATTCGGATAAGTGCGCACCTTATTTATGAGGTTAAAATTGGAGCGACACACCTCAAAATATCGACAATTGGTAGCGACCGTTTTGTGCTGAATGACGTTCAAATCGTTGCTAATTTCGGTAGCCATTTGAGCTGGTAATGCCTTCAAAAACGCTGGCGTGAGCGTGAACCAAAGTAACATTTCGTGCTCTTTTAGGCGCACTCGAATCGGAATTAGCTTATTGAGCTGATCGCGCAAAGCGGCATCTTCAAACACATTTTCGCCTTGTAAAGCATAAAAACCAGCTCTTTCACGTGTTTTATCGAACATATAAGTCAATATTTCACTGCCTTTTGTGTCGGTGGTCAAGTATGGATAAAAATCGAATTTGCTTTGCTGAGTGTTGCGCAGTACCGTAGGAATATCTTCATCGAGCCCAGCCGAATAGGTCGGCGAATAATGTTGCGCACCGTTGTGACGATTGAGGTCGAGTGACTCTTCAAAACACAATTGCAATCGACCCATACCAGCAATGTTGTTGTTATAAAACATACCTTTTTCGTTGAGCGTAATGCCCAATTTTTTCAAGTCCAACGGATCTAAATCAAGGTAGCGCAAATGAATACTTTCCTCGCTACCGATGTAGGCATATTGCGCTTGACGCAACTCAATATGTGGCGCTTTGATGTCGGATTGAAAGAAAATAGAATCGCCAAATAAGCGGAACCGCGATGATGAATCTTTGCCATTAAACACCACTTCTTTTGTCTTAATTTTGAACATCGAAGGCTTTGGTTTTTCAACCACAACTGTCTGCGTCGGACTATAACTACTCGCCGAATCGAGTTCGGTTTCGTG
>JAYUJV010000528.1:0-2028 GCA_043764975.1 Saprospirales bacterium | reverse complement strand
AAAAATGGCAAAATAAACATTAATGTAAAAATAAAAGAAAAAGATTTTAGACCATATTTACAAGTCAGTGTAGAAGATACAGGCCGAGGACTCACGGCAAAACAGATAAAAGAAATGTTAGATTCGGGTCGTTCACTGGAGTCGTATAGCAACGAAAAAGATGGTGGTAACAAAAAATTGGGTGTAGCCATTGTGTCTAAACTCAGCAATATCATGGGCGGTCAGTTGGCTATAAATAGCAAAGAAGGACAAGGCTCTACGTTTAGTATCGATTTGCCGATTAAGATTGTACGTCACTTACAGGTAAGTAACGACAACAATGTGGATATGGCCATCAAAATACTTTTGGTAGAGGATCACTTTCTCAACCAGATTGCAACCAAAAAAGTACTCACGGCTTGGCATCCAAAAATCAGCGTCGATATTGCCGAAAACGGCTTGGTCGGCGTCGAAAAATACAGATCGCATGGCTACGATATTATCTTGATGGATATACAAATGCCAGTCATGGACGGTATAGAAGCAACGGGTATCATTCGCCAAAAAAGCCAAGTGCCGATTATTGCTTTGACAGCCAACGCATCGCGCCAAGAAGCCGATCGCTGTCTCGAAGCAGGGTGTACCGACTTTTTGCCGAAGCCATTTAAACCAACAGATTTGTATTGCAAAATCTTGAATGTGCTGTCAGCGGTGCAGACGACCATTGAAGAGTAAGATAATATTTATATCAAAACGCATTAGGTTTTACGCCCAATAAAATATCGAATATTGAACAAGGAATAACAAATATCGAATAATACGAATATGAAATAAGGATTGTCAAAGGAACTTCGTAAAATTTCGATATTCGATATTCAACTTCGATATTCGATATTTGTTTTTAATTTTTAAAAGTAAAACTTTATGTGATAAATCATAGCATAAAAAAAGACCTTAATGAGTTATCTCATTAAGGTCTTTTTTTATTTTCCTTTGCCTTGTATCAAAACCAAAACGGTATAAAACATGATTTTAATATCCAAAGCCAATGATCTATTTTCGATGTAAAGTAAGTCGAATTTTAGACGCTGCAACATCTCTTGCAAGTTCGATGCGTAGCCGTATTTCACCATACCCCAAGAGGTAATACCTGGCCTTACTTTTAGCAACAACTTATAATGCGGATTGTGTTGCGCGATTTGGTCTATATAAAATTGTCGCTCAGGTCGCGGCCCCACCAACGACATATCGCCTTTCAGCACGTTCCAAAATTGAGGCAATTCGTCGAGTCTGTATTTGCGCATCGTGAATCCCCAAGTCGTGATACGCGGATCATCGTCTTGCGAAAGTTGTGGGCCGCTCGCTTCGGCATCGCTTCGCATAGAACGGAATTTGTAGATATAAAACGGTTTTCCGTTGAGTCCAACGCGCTCTTGCTTATAAAATATAGGCCCAGCTGACGACAATCGTACCCGAATGATGATGTAAAAATATAAAGGCAATAACAATATTAAGGCGAATAAACTGGCCGAAACGTCCAATATCCGTTTCACGACTTGTTGCCATCGCGGCATCATGTTGCGCCTGATTTCGATGAGCATGGCACCATAAACATGGTTCATTTTTACAGAACCAAGCAAAATGTCGTACATATCGGGTATAATTTTTACAATCACGCTGTCGCCTACATCAAACAAAATATTCAGAATTTCGCGCAAGCGACTGTGTTCAGTCGTTTCGATGGCAATCACGACTTCTTCTACTTTATGGCTTTGCATGATGCTCAAAATATCCGATATTTTGCCGAGTTTGGGCAATTCGGCTTCCAATTCGTTTGTGCTTCTGCCGTTTGTATCTATGAATCCTATAAATTTTAGGCCGAGTGCTTTTTTCCGATTCGAGATGTCGCGATACAGCTCTACCGCACTTTCGTTGCCACCAATAATCAACGTATTATAAGTAACTTGTCCTGATTTTAGTCGCTGACTGGCGCGCGTCAATATGATCATGCGTACGATGGCCGTAAAGAAAAAATGAAGTGCAAACAGC
>JAYUJV010000527.1:0-2036 GCA_043764975.1 Saprospirales bacterium | reverse complement strand
TATCGCCAATTAACAATTGGCGGCACTTTAGGGCTTTCTATCGCCAATCATTTGTCACGCTTCTGTCCATTTTATTTCATTAACAAAATATTAATTTTCTTTTATTTTAATCATAATATATTGATTATTAGATATTTATAAATTAAAAGATAAATATTGTTTTAGATTCAATATGTTTTTTGAAAATGAAAGGAAACCTTATAACGTTCTAATCACGTTAGGTTAGCGTTCAATTGAATCATTCGTTTTCTTAAAAAAGTATTTTAAAATTAACAAATAAAATTTTAGTCATGAAAAAAGGAATCATGTTAATACTACTCGTGGTGAGTAGTTTAGGCGCTTATAAGGCTAGTGCGCAAGATACGGTAAAGACATTGTTGCACCTCAAGAGCCCAAAAACTTGGGGCTTGTATGTCGCGCCAGAATATCAGTATGGTCAAATCAAAAATGTGTTCACGTCTTATGTAGGCGGTTCGGCGATGTTGATGCTCAACAATCGTTTTGCTTTCGGTCTTACGGCTCAAGGTAGTGCAGACGAGGGGTTTTCGCCAGCTGGTATCAGCCCATTACTTGTTCGTAATGAGTTTGGTGGCTTGAAGTTTGAGTATGTCGTGAAACCAGCTTCGGCGGTTCATATTTCGTTTCCGTTAGTGATTGGTGGCGGTAATTTGCGCGCTGACTCTACGAGTTATGTAGGAATAGTGAAAGACGAAAATGACGGTGGTGGCAAAGGTAATCATAATGGCAATTATGGTGGCAAAAACGATAACCGCGGATATAGCGCCGAATATGGTGTGATTATCCCAGGTATCAACATCGAAGCCAATGTAGTGAAGCACGCTAAACTTTTTGTAGGCGCAAGCTATCGGATTCCGTTTAGCGTAACCACTAATAATGCTACGGCGGCGACTTTGTTGCCAACGACCGCAATACAAGGTTTGTCGATCAATGCAGGTATTAAAGTTGGTTTGTTCCAAAATAGTTTTGCTTTACCAAAGGTACATTTCCCAAGTTTCAGACGCCATCGTAGAGGTAGCGAAAAAGGATAATCAAGGTCAATGCTTACTTTGAAGTAAATAAAAACCGCCGTTTAGCAAACTCTTGTAGTGCTGAACGGCGGTTTTTTTATGCGCTTTTTTTGCTTTTTCTTAAAAAAAGATTAACTTTGTAATAAAATATTTTACGATATGAATATTGCGCAAGAAAAAATAGATATTATTCGTCAAGTGTCTTTATTAAATGACGAAAACTTAATATCGGCCATTAAAAACTTGATTTCTTATGGTGTCAAAAAACAACAAGAAGTTGACATAGAAATCGATTTTTGGAATACTTTGACTGAGCAACAACAAGATAGAATCAACCAATCTATTATTTCTATTGAATCGGGCAACAAAACTGCGCATGAAGAAGTCATGCTTTCGTTCAGAAAACAATTGCTGGCATGAGTTATCGCAATACTTAAAAAAATCCCGAATGACAATCGTTATTCGGGATTTTTATTTTTATAAATAATTGATTATTAATACTTATGATATTGTATTTTGATTTGTTATTAAATAAATATAATGAAATTAACAAGTCAAAGATATTTTATATCATGATTTTCTTTTTCTCATTTCCTAAAAAAGAGTAGCTTTGCAAAAAAAAAGCACCTGAATCGTTTAGTTTCCATATCACTTCTTGTCTTATTTCTATATAGCAGCATTGGGCATTTTCTACTTTTGGGTGGAACACTTTGCTCATGGAAACAAGCTGTAAAACATACGATTATACTTGCGACGAAGGAAAAAGAATGGGTCAAAATACCGATTGTCGCAAATATCGAAATATTAGATAATGGTCAAGAAATCGAGTTTGATGACATTCGATACGATGTTATCAAGAAAGATGATGTGCATTATTTTTGTTATCAAGATAAGCACGAAACGCATTTGATTAATCAAATACTGAGTGCAACCGTAGCCGAAAAAAGCAATGAAAAATCATCTGATTTTTCTATTTTCAAAAATATTATTAAAGTCTATTTTATTGAA
>JAYUJV010000526.1:0-2038 GCA_043764975.1 Saprospirales bacterium | reverse complement strand
CCAAAGGTTTGTACTCTGATGTAATGGTCTGGATAAATATTTGTCCTTTGCTGGGCATCTTGTTTTCTACTCGAAGGTGGGCATTTGGTTGGTTTTTTATCGTTATATTTATGACCATCGGTATTTTCATACTCGAAAAAATAGGTTACACACACTTTTACAGAGATACCGTTGGGTACTCTTATGAGTATATGGCCATTAGTTTTATTGGCTTTTTTACGGCACTTTTTGCATTTGTATTTTTATTCGAGAAAGGACAACGCAACACCATTGTATTGTTAAATAAGCAAAAGATACTATTAGAAGAGCAAAAAGAAGCCTTATCGAAACAATCTCAAGAATTGAGTGATGCTAAAGATATATTAAAAAAGAAAAATTCGGATTTAGAAAATTTTGCTTATGCAGCTTCGCATGACCTCAAAGAACCGTTGCGCATGATTGCCATGTACACGCAGCTACTCGAGCGCCGCATGAAAGACACTTTGAGTACCGAAAATAAAGAATTTATGGCCTTCGTGACAGGCGGCGTTTTCAGAATGGAAACCCTACTCAACGACCTACTACTCTACTCTCGCATGGGCCGCAGCGATGAAGCATTGATACCAGTAAACCTAAATAATACGTTGTTGCTTGTTCAAAATAACTTACAAGTGGCCATAAAAGAAAGCGATACAACCTTGATGATAGACGATTTGCCAACCGTCAGCGCCACACGTACCGAAATGACGCAGTTGTTTCAAAACCTAATCGCCAACTCTATCAAATTTAAGAAAAAAGAGATTCCACCAGTCATAAAACTATGCTACACTAAAGAAGATGCTTTTTATCACTTTTCGGTCGAAGACAATGGCATCGGCATTGCGCCCGAATACCAAGAAAAAGTATTCAATATATTCATGCACATACACACCCAAGAGCATTACGCAGGTTCAGGTATTGGCTTATCGACTTGCAAAAAAATAATCGAAAACATGAACGGCCGCATCTGGATTCAATCCACCGAAAACGTCGGCACAAGCGTTCATTTTACGATACCAGTTTAATTCTACCAAAAGCTTTTTTTAACTTTTTAATGAAATATCGAATACTGAACAAGGAATATCGAATATCGAACTCACCATAAAGGATTTCGATATTCGATATTCAACTTCGATATTCGATATTTGTTTTCTATCAATAAAGCACATAAACCTTTATAAATTACCATTTTCTACATCAAATCCCTTATCTGGTCAAAAATCTCTAAGCGGTCATTTACGGCTTCCAAATCAAACTCCGTTGGGTTAAAATCGTCACTGAGCCAATCCACAATCCGCGCTTGATAGTCTGGATGTTGAGGGTTTTTGAGCAAAAACAACAAATGCGCATAACCTGATTCACCACCACAATCTTCTGGCGGACAAGCGTTTTCGCCACTCAACGCCAAAGGATAGCGTTTGCCAAGTACCGATTTTTGTATCTTTTCTATCCGAATGGTATGTTCCCAATTGTCACCATAATCGTAAGTATAATCAAACTCGAAATCTATTTCGAGTGGTAAAATCTCACGTAACAAAATGCCGCGTGCTTCGTCTGCCTCCAAATATTCGTCGATTTGGGTATCCGTAAACGTGCGCTGACTAATCTCAAATTGCCACAAGTGGCAATTTTCCCAACCCATCGCAATCTGCACCACGAGGTGTAACTCAAACAAGGTCATATCGTCTTCTACCACCACTACCCTACTCACTTCAGGTTCTACGTTATCCAATCTGATTGATAATTGATAAATCATATTTATTTTTTAAAATATTAAATTTGTTAATGATTAAACAAATAACACGAATTATTCGTTAATAAAATACTATCTTTGGCTTATATTAATAATAAGAGAAAAAGCCTAAAACGCTGATTTTTAAACGTTTATACAAATGAAAAAAAGAATATTACTCGCCTTCGTGACATTCATAATACTTTCCAACACCGCTTTCGCTCAAATGTGGAACAGTAAAGATACGCTTTATGGCAATGAATGGATTAATTTTTCGCAACAATATTA